>DATGND010000066.1:0-6795 GCA_035306925.1 Bacteriovoracaceae bacterium
GAGGTTATTTGATAAGTTCTGGTGCTATCTTTTTCAGAAGCATTAAATCTTTTCTTATTTAATCTAGAGATTCCTTCTGTGAAAAGATAACCAGCACTAACTCTTCCGTGATTCTTTCCCTTTCCCCAGTCTTGCATGAGAAATGCTTTATAGGTTTCAAAGCTTCCTCCTCCTAAGGAAAAATGTGTTTCGTTTTTTTCGTTACCCTTACTTGTGGTCATCTCAACCAAACCCGCCATAGCATCCGGCCCATAAAGGATAGATTGAGGCCCTTTATAAATCTTGATGTCACTTAAAATATGAGGGTTGAAGAAGGCTCCATCAAACTGACGGTCAGTATTGGAAGAATCATTGAGTCTTAATCCATCTATACTAAAAGCGGTATGACGGGATTCCGCTCCCCGAATGAAAAACGCAGTTCGACTTCCCGGACCTCCGTTACTACTGGCGGTTACACCACTAACGTTAGAGAGAATATCAGTGAGTTCATTGAAGCTTGCTTTACTGATTTCATTTTGATCAATGATTTCCAAAGAACCAGAGTAAAAGTCTTCAGCATTTTTACTGGTCCTCACTTCAATGGGAGAAAGACTCTCTTGGGCAAATACAGGAATACTTAAAGAAATAAACAAAAAAATAAACGATGGCACTATTATCCTCCGCGGGTTCAGGCCTATAAGAACGATTCAAGTGCTGTATCTGACTTAAGTTTATCTTTAAACTTTCACAGTTGCGGGACAGTACTAGATTTTCACTAGTTTCCAGAACAAGAATCTATAGTTAATGCATTATGAAGGTACGCCGTACCTTTTGGCAAGAGACCAAAAGGTACGGCGTACTTTTTGGTTTTTCGGCAATTTATTCCTTTGTCGGGGTTAGTTTGATCTAAGGTAAAATATCTTATCTATGAAGAAGTTAGGGGCACTCTTAATTTTATTTATTTCACCTCTTCTCTACTCTGAGACAGGTCAATTAAGTTCAATCATCAAGAAACTCGATGAAGTCATTGAACCTCAAGTTAACTGTGAACAAATGAGTGATGAAGAGTTAGTTCGCCTATGTGCTGAGAGTGTGTGCAGGGATAAAGAAGATAATGTAGCAGTGATCACGGCCAGTAATTATCATAAGTTTTTAACGGCGGATGAAATAAAGAAAGTTGACAGCATTCCCCAGGAGATTAATAACTACTTCAATACTCTTAAGGCGAATGCTAAATTAATAGATCAAAAGATCCAATCTCTAAAAAACAACAATACCTCTAAAGAGGCACAAGAACTCATTGATCTCTATCCCTTGAGTTCTAAAGTCGATGCTCTTATTAATGATAAACTTAAAAACCTTCCAGATATGACTGCTTCTTGTAAGTCAGCAATGATCATTGACATTATCAATGCTAAGAATCCTGCCCCGGCCCTTTTTCAAGAAGCTTTTCAAAAAATGGATCAAGCTGTTATCTCTAAACTTTCTTCTGATTCAGCTAAAAAGCTCCGTGCCTATTTAAAAAATAATGTGAAGGTAACCTATAGTGGTTTAGGAAGAAGTCCCTTTCATATTTCTTATTATAAAAGAAATAATCCTTTAAGAGGAAATGATGTGTCTAGCATGTTGGATTTCGCTCGCAAAATTAATTCCCACGTGGATACTCATTACTGCTCTTCTGACTTAAGTCGAAGCTCTCTGGCCCTTTTGACCGACTATGTTGCTCACGATACAAAGAGCGATGATATTATTTTAAATATCTCTCCTTATAATTGCACTCATGGTCCCTCTACTGAATCCATCGTTGCCCATGAAGTGGGGCATATGGTTACACACTTTGTTGCGGCTAAGAAACCAAGTTCTAGTAGTAAAAAGAAATTTCTTACTCATCGCAATTGTGTAAAGACTCAAGGGTATCAAATCCCTGACAAACGAAAGACCAGAAGGTTTTCTTCTGATCATCTAACGACTGAAGAAGATCATGCAGATGCATTGGCCTTTGAAATTAAAAATATGAATTCTAATTTCTGTGCTATGCTTGCTTCGGACGGAAAAGATTTTACTAACCTCGATTTTCAACAGGCACCTGGTTCATCACATTCTCCTTCTCTTTTAAGAATCCTGCGCGACTTTAATCATAAAGGAATAAACCTTCCCGATACCTGTCTGGAACTGGCCAAACGCCATTTTCCTAAGAATGCCTTTCATAAATGTTCATTGTAAAAAAAAACGCCCAAGAACCGGGCGTTTTTCTATAGAGATATAGAGAGAATAAAAAGAATTTAAGCTGACTTATCTTCGTATTCTTCAAAGTATGCTTCTTCTTCATCACGAATTTGCGCAAACATACTTTGATATTTATGTGATTGATATTTATTTTTATGTTTCTTGTACATATCCTTTTGTTTTTCAAACTGACGTTCGATTTTCTCAACAACAAGGTCTAGTGACTTATACATATTATCTGCACTTGCTTTGGCAAAAAACTCAAACTTGGGACCAATAACTTTTACTTCGGCCCAATGGTTTTCTTCATGAACCCAACAAACCCATTGCACATCAATTCGCGCTTGAAAGTATTTCCTAAATTTTTCTGATTTTTCTTTAATACGTTCATCAAGAGCTTCTGTGTGTTTTAGACGTTTGAAAGAGATTTTTAATTTCATAATAGACGTGCCTCTAAAGTTTTTATACTTACTAATAGTCAATCTCAGTTAAATGGGTTCATCACTTACTTCATTCACCTTCCTCCTATTTCTTTCTTTTAGATGAAGGGGGTACTCCCATCATCTCACGGTATTTGGCCACTGTTCGGCGAGCGACAACGATATCCTTGGTCGAAAGAAGCTCTGAAATCTTCTGATCTGATAACGGCCTTTTCGGATCTTCGTTAGCAATCAGTTCTTTGATTTTTAGCTTCAAGGTCTCACCAGCAATATCAATTCCGCCGTTCTTTCCACCGATACCAGCGTTAAAGAAGTACTTAAGTTCAAAAGTTCCAATCGGAGTATGCATATACTTATTGGTTGTTACACGAGAAACAGTTGATTCATGCATCCCAATTTCGTTTGCAATATCTTTTAGAATCATTGGCTTCAGATAAGCCGGACCCTTCTTAAAAAATTCCTGCTGAGTACGTACAATCGACTCTGCAACTTTATAAATTGTTTTCTGACGATTCTCGATAGACTTAATAAGCCATAGAGCTGAACGAAGTTTATCTTGAACAAACTCTTTTGCTTCAGCATCACTCTCAGAGCTTTTAATTAACGACCTATAAAGATTTGATACGCGAAGACGAGGGACTCCTTCATCATTAACCTGGACGACAAATTCACCACCGACTTCTGCAACGAAGATATCAGGAACAATGTACTGAATCTCATCACTGGAAACCAAGCGACCAGGCTTCGGATTAAGACTCATGATAATCAGTTCAGCTTCTTTTACTTTCTCTTTAGTAACACCAAGCTCTTTAGCAATTTTGTTATAATCTTTCTTCTCAAGATCCTTTAGATGTCTTTGAATGATGAGTTCTGCCAAAGGAGAACGCTCCGGCATCATTCGTGCCTGTACTCCAAGACATTCCTCTAGTGTGTGTGAACCACATCCAACTGGATCAAGATGCTGAATAAGACCCAGTACCCCTAAGGCCTGGTCCTTATCCATCTTAGGAAAGTTAGCAAGAATTTCTTCGAATGAAAGATCAAGGTAACCTTCATCATTAATGTTACCTAAGATCTCCATAGCAAGATCAAGTTCCTGGCTTGAAAGATTCTCCATTCGTAGTTGCCACTCAAGATGTTCCTGAAGTGATTGTCCACGAGAAACCATATTTTCATAGTTAGGAGCATCTTCGCTTGAAAAATTTTCTTTTACGTTTGGAGCAGAAGAAGAGCTGTTGAATGACTCAGAATAAGATTCCCAATCAAATGTATCACGAGAACCTTCAATCAATTCCGGCCCGGAGAAATTTTCAGCAGTTGCTTCGCGGGCCTCAATATCCTCAGATGATTCAGAGCTAGAAGTAACTTCCATCTCACCATCTATTTCTTCGAGCATAGGGTTTTCAACCATTTCTTGAGAGATAAGTGTGGTCATCTCAAGGTGGGTCAGCGTCAACAATTTGATAGCCTGTTGAAGCTGCGGCGTGATCATTAGGCTTTGCGTCTGCTTCAGCCCCTGATTCATTTTAATCGCCATGCTAACTCCTCTACATCTTAAATTCTTCCCCTAAGTAAAACTTACGGGCGATCTCGTTATTGATGATCTCCTCAGGTGTTCCACTCACAAGGAGTTCACCCTGACTCATAATATAGGCCCGATCAACAATTCCCAGAGTCTCTCTTACGTTGTGGTCGGTTATAAGCACTCCAATATTTCTGTGCTTAAGCCTTTTAATAATTTGCTGAATGTCACTTACTGCTAAGGGATCCACTCCAGCAAACGGTTCATCCAGTAGAACAAACTTCGGGTCTAAAGCGAGGGATCTTGCAATCTCCACTCTTCTTCTTTCCCCCCCAGAGAGTTCTCGTCCTTTGGATTTTCTAATATGAGAAAGACCAAAGTCGGTTATCAAATTCTCCAGAGCATTTTCTTTTTCCTTACTTGAGATATCTCTTATCTCCAGTACTGAAAAAATATTTTCTTCTACCGTGAGCTCTCTAAAAACACTGGCCTCTTGTGGGAGGTATCCAATGCCTTTCTTCGCTCTGATATGAAGAGGATCATCTGTGATGTTTTCTCCATCTAAAGAGATCCTTCCATTATCTGTTTTTACCAGACCTACCATCATGTAAAACGATGTCGTCTTTCCTGCTCCGTTGGGTCCTAGTAGACCAACAACTTCACCTCTATCAACGTCCAGGCTGACATTCTTCACAACCTGTCTACCGTTATACGTTTTTTTCAACTCGCGCGCATGGAAGCTTGCATTCATTAAGCGATCCTTTAGTTTTTCTTACGTTTGACTTGAACATCAGACATAGCATCATCGACTTCGATCAACTCAGCATTCTCTCTGATGGTGATGCGATAGCCCTTGATCACGTCCTTTCCTTGCTCAACTCGAGGAGCACCTGAAAGCACCATTTTTTTATCGCTTCCAAAGCCCTCTAAACTTTCAGAAAAAGACCGCCTTTGTACAATCCCTTCAGGAGTGCGCAAAGTTTCAGTAACTTTCACATCGTCATTTAAGACAAAATACTTGAGGTTTTTATTATAGTTCTGAAAAAAGAGTTCCGCGTTTCCACCTGTTATCAAGTAATTCCCTCTTTTAATTCTTACGCCTCCCCATAGACTGGCCTGCGATTTATTCTCATTGAGTTTTAAATAGGAAGAATTAAAGTCCATGGGTGGTTGATATTTTTTTTGAGGTGTTACTTTTCCTCTGACATCACCTTCAAATTGAGAAATTTTTTGTTGTGGATAAGCATTCACTTTTAGAGATTGAATTTTAAACTTATCTTTTGTTTGTGGATCGACTCCATCAAAATGAATTCCTTCCACTCCTTCGATCATGTCTTGTTCAAAAAAATAAGTAAGCTTCTTACCTTGATAGACCCCTTGATCATCAATAAGTTCAACACTACCGAGAAGTCTCAGAAATGCTTTTTCTTTTTCATAGAAAGCTTCCTCGGCTCGATATTTCAGTGTACGTTCATGGTTTTGGTAATAGTAAATTCCATGAGGCCCTACGAAATAAGCTGACTCCTCTCCTAATGACTTCATCTCGTCCGCTTTGAGACTTAAAACTGGTTTTCCTTGTTTTATATTGAAGTAATCAAGGTTCACCACTTCCGTTTGTTCTTTTGCCAAGGGCGCCGCATTTCTTCTTTCAACTAAAGAAGAAGTTCCCTCTTTAAGGCCTAAGACAACAATCACAATATTCAAAGCGATATAGGCCCCAATAACACTTATTGATTTAGGATCTCTTATTTTCATAGGGATATTATACCTTTTAAAGTGAATCCAGGTAGTTAAACATCAGTAGGCAAAGCCTGTAAGAAGGGAAAGTAGGTGACGATTATAGTCTCCTTTTGATAAGCTTCTGTCATGCAAAATCAGATACTTTCGGAATCCCCTAGTCTTGAACAATTGATTCAACTTGGAGTTAAGCTCACCCCCATGATGGAGCAGTACTATTCGGTTAAAAAACAATATCCGGATAATCTGTTACTGTTTCGAATGGGTGATTTTTATGAGCTCTTTTTCGAGGATGCTCGTCTAGCAGCTAAACTCCTTAACATTTCTCTAACCGTGCGTGGAAAACTTGGAGATTACCCAATTCCAATGGCCGGTATTCCTCATCATGCTGCAGCTACTTATGTTGATCGAATTTCAAGCTTAGGCCGTAAAGTTGTTATCTGTGAACAAGTTGAAGATCCGAAAGCCGCTAAAGGCATTGTGAAAAGAGCCGTCACGCAAATCGTCTCCCCAGGTATGCCTTATGATCTGGACAAGGGAACGAATGCTGAAAATAAATTCATCGCATCCGCAGTAGAAAGTGAAAAAGGCTTTCTTCTTGTTCTTCTGGATTTTACAACAGGAGACTTTTACGGAGTGAATTTCAAGTCGATTGATGAACTCTGTGAAAAACTTATGATGACTAGACCTAAAGAATTTATCTCTTATCTAGGTCAATGGGATCAATACCCTATTCTTGAAGAAACTCTACTTCACTTAGATGTTTTAAAAACCCATCTCTCTGCAGAATACTTTGAGACAAAGCACACTGGGTTTTATACACAAAAACTTATCCCGACTTATGAACGAGATGGCATTATTGCCCAGACTGCTGAAATTCTCTCTCCTCTA
>DATGND010000067.1:0-3707 GCA_035306925.1 Bacteriovoracaceae bacterium
AAAAGATAGAACGACTGAAAATGCATTTGGATATTTTTATCGATTTTTATAATCAGAGTTATCTTCAGGCTTAATCATAGAAAATGAAATAATAAAAAACAAAAAGAGAACCTCATGGGTTCTCTTTTTAATTAGTTTCATCAACATTTAGGTGAGGCAGTTAGGAATTCTTCTTCAAGTTCACACATCTTTTTAGCGACGTCTTCGTTGAACTTGATGACTTCCGAAGTCACATCCTTTGCATTAACCTTGATTTTAACTCTCCTACCATCTCGTAAGAGCTCAAGCTGCTGCTCCGGTTGCTTTTGAAAGCGATAGTAAAACTCAGCAAGCTTATCCACTCTCCGGCCGTCCATTTTAAGAATAATATCACCTCTTTCTAATTCTGTTTGATCTGAAGCTGTATCTTCTACAATAATGGCACCTAGGATATCTTTATAGATATAGGAAAGATCTTTTGCGGAAACCTCTTTGAACTCTCCCTTAGGAGCATAAAACTTCTCATCACAAAGGTAATAAACTCTAATCCTAGGATAGACCTGTTTATCCTGCCATGATTCTGATGAGTAGCTTCCAAATCCTACTCCTAAAGACCATCCTCTTCGATAAGGATAATAGGCAGTATTGTAGAATGGGTAACTTCCAGATGTGCGGGTAATATTGCGCACTTTAGAATTATCTTCGGTGGTTAAAAAGTAGCTCGATTGTGGTTTACAAACCTCTGTAGCGCGATATTGGGCCATCAGCAAGGCGTTTTCTGACTTAGTATGAGAGTTTGCATAAAACTCTGTATAGCTAATATCCCCTTTCTTACCATCAGTGTATCCTTCACCTTTTTTCTTTTTTTGATACTTTGTGGCACTACTACAGGAGATAATAAAGGCCAATAATAGAAATTTCATTTTAAATCAATAGAGGAGGTTCATCCTCCCCTACTCTCTTTTAACTATTATTCGTTCTTACTTTCTTCGCTCTTACTTTCTTCAAACTCCTCTTTTTGTTTTTTATGCTCTTCCTTCAACTCTTCTCTTTGAGCTTTCATATCATCATAACAAGTATCAAGAGCTTCTCTGTCAGCAGCTCCTACAATACAATTTCGTGAATCATTCATAAGCTGAATTTTTTGATCCAAGTGGTCTAGCTTTTGTTGTTTAAGGCTAGAAAAATTACCTTCTTGAGCAAAAGCTGAAAAAGCAAAAACGGCTAAAATAGAAGACATTAAAAATTTCATAAACTCTCTCCTTTAAAGTTGCCTCATAAAACGAGGCAAAGATCGAGTACGAGGACCTCTGCCTAGTCTCATAAGATCTTTGTCTGTTTCCGATAAATCTTTCGTTGAAAAATAAATCGCCAAAGGAAAAAGAGTCCAGAAGCTTAAAATAAATAGGGCCAATAAAATCTCTAGAGTCGACATACTTTCCTCCTTTGACCTTATCTATTCTATTTTCTTCTCCTACGATCTTTAAGCTCTTTAAGATCTACTTATTTATTTGGTGTGATTTCTAAGTGACCAAAAACTCCTTCATCAGTAGAAGCGTAAATTCTCTTATCAGGAGCTTGAGCTATTTGTCTGAACCTTAAATTTAGCTCCTTTAAAAGGATTTGCTGTGAATCAATATTTTTTGGATCTACTACTCTAATATGCTGTCCTGAGAGATTGGCCAGAAAGCATTTACCTTTTAATAATTTTTCATCTCCTTCATAACAATGAAGTCCTGAGGGAGAAATGGAAGGAACCCAATAGATCACTGGATCAATCATACCCTTCTTAGAGGTGACTCCAATTTTAGGTCCCCAATATTCACGGCCATATGTGACTTCAGGCCACCCATAATTTCCATTCTCAACAATTTTATTAAGTTCATCTCCGCCTCTCGGACCAAACTCTGCAGACCAGAGTTGATTTTCAAAATACGTAAGACCCTGAGGGTTGCGGTGGCCATAACTCCACACGCGAAATGAGCCATCCATAGTGATACTCATAATCTTTCCATTATGGCGTTTAAGATTTTGAGCATCCTTTCTCTCATTCCTATCTCCAATAGAGAGATAAAAAGTATTCTTATCTTTAAAAAGCATTCTTCCGCCAAAATGAATATCTTCATCAGTATCAGCATTGGCCACAAATAACTCATTGATGTTAATGAGCTTATTGTCCTTTAACTCACCCACAGAGACTGCCGTAGTGGCACCTTTTCCCGCTTTTTTAGAGTAGCTAAAGATCACTTTATTATTCTTCGAAAAATCTGGATGAACTTTGATATCCAGATATCCTCCCTGGCCGGCTATATGAACATCTTTCACGGTAGCAATGGGATAGTGTTGATTGGCCTTTCGATCAAAAAGAAAATACCCCTTCTCTTTGACTGAATAAATAATTTTGTCATTGTCTATAAAATCAAATCCCCAAATAATCCCTTTGGTTTTGAAGACCTGATGAAACTTTCCGCTAAACTGAGCGTTAACGGGAAAGACACATAACAATAGGGAGAAGACCACGAATTTCTTCATTAGATATTTAGGTGACATTGCTTTCTCCTCTTTTTAATTATTCATAGTTTCAAGATTCAATTAGTTCTAAAGTTAAGACAGTTGACTAAATTTTAAACACTCTACTCTTTCATGACCAGCGAGGAATCTCACCCAGGGTTTGAAATTTAAAGGACTTGCCATTCATCTTAAGGAAACTTAAGAATGGAATCGTAATTGCATTACTGTTGCCTGAAAAAGTTATTAAAAAAACTAGTGCTCAAATGAAGGTGTATAAATTTTATAAGAAACCACCTTTTTATCTGCCTCTGGAGTAGCATTTGGCCATCAATCTTCAAAGAGGAGTTTTCGTGAAAAAAATGAATCCATCGATCTTAGCACTATGTGCACTCGGAGTACTCTCAACAGCTTGTATAGAAAGCTCTTCACCAAAGAAACTCAAAAAAGTTGAACTCAATTCTTCTTCCGTTGATGCTCTCATCGGAGATGAAAATATTGATATTAAAGTTCTCAATAAGAGCGTTTTAAATCAAAAGAAATTAAATAATCGTATCCTCAAGCCCAACTCCAAGAAGGCCATGGAAGTTCTTTCTAAGCTACCTCAAGGTGAAGCTTCCGCTGAATCTATTGCTAAAACTGCTGCAATGGAACAAGAAACTCTTCTTCTAGGATTACCATTAGGCTTAATTGGAGAACAAAATATTTTCGGAGGAGTCATTACTGATGTAAGTGATGCCAATAACGAAAACCTAGGTGTTTTAAAACTCACTGACCTTTCTCCTATTCATGTCAGACCGGTTATTACGGGACTTTCAACAGGAGCTCCTGCTGTAACTTTAGTTGGTTGTGCTAGTAACTGTGGTGAGTTTTCACAAGTGGGCCCTCTCATCAGTTTCCCGATGGTCGGTTACGATGAAGAATCGCAAACAATCATTCTGGATATGTCTGCTGTAGGGCAAGAACTCGATCTTATCTCCATGCTTGACCCTAATGGGGACTATACTCAGCTTCGTGCTATTGGTTCTTCCACAACGAATGTTGAGTACTCTTTATCAACACTCGTTTTTGATATCAGAACTGACATGGTTCCTGCTGATGGTTCTGATAATTCTAAAATCACATCTTTTAATGTTCGTTGGTACATGAAACTAACTTCTGGTTTTAATCCTGCCTTTGAACCCCGCGTCCCGACTAAAGGCGTAGGTTTCTTTACAACA
>DATGND010000068.1:0-9082 GCA_035306925.1 Bacteriovoracaceae bacterium
GCCAATATTAATCGTTTGATTAGAAAGACGTGGTGTACAACGAAAAAAATAGAAAGACTGAAAGATCATTTAGAGATCTTTCAGTACTATTATAATGAGATTTACCTTAGAGGCTTAACACCAATATAAGGGGGCAGTTCAGAACTATTACTGTGGGCTACCTTTAACTACAAAAACATCACATTGAGCGTTTTTTACGAGGTGTTCAGAAAAAGAATGATGGAAAAACCCTTCAAGGCCATGTCTATCAATGGTAGAAACGACAACCATATCTGCGCCCCTTTGTTTAGAGAGCTCGATAATACGATCTTCCGGATAATAGTGAGACTCAATGAGGTAGCTCGTCTTATCTAATAAATGAGGCGGAATAATCTTATTACCTTCATCCTGTAAAAATTTTTCCAGAGTAGGCAGCATCTCCATAAAGGAATTAGTCGTTGGAACTTCTACTAAGCCGAATTCAAGTGGTGTGATGTTAATTTTAACGATGTGAACAAGGTCAATTTGTCCTACGCTGTTCCAGTCAAATCTCTTAGACCATTCATAAAAGGGGGCGAGTAATTCCTCCTCTGTTGGAATAGCAATCATAATGTGCTGGTTCATAGGATCCTCCTTACCAGTCTTCATTATCTTGCTAGCGTCATTGTCTTACTACTTAATAAACCCATAAGGGCTAAACCGTTGAGGCACATATCCTGATGTCGGTGCTAAATTAAATAGAAACAGTTCACAGTATCGCTTGCTTTACTTCATGCTAAATGGCCCAGTCATTGCTCGTATTGGGTAAGTCAAAGGATTAACTAATGCATTTGGTAGAGGAAATAAGTGATCAACAAAGGTTAATAGATAGGTTTTTGGAGGTCAGGCATAAGACCGAACTACTCTGTGGGCCGTTGACACTGGAGGATATGGTAGTGTCAGCGACTCGGGATACATCTCCTCCAAAATGGCATCTTGCCCATACCACTTGGTTTTTTGAACACTTCCTACTTCACCCTTTCCTCCCTAGTCATCACAATTTCAACTCCAACTTCTCTCAAATTTTTAATTCATACTATTTAGGTATTAACAACCCGCTCGAAAAGAACAAGAGATCTGTCTTATCCAGACCTTCTGCTGAAGAGATTATTCAATATCGAAGATATGTTGAGAGAGAAGTCGAGAGACTAATAGAAAGTTCGCAAGAACAAAATGCTATATTTAAGATTATTGAACTGGGTCTGCACCATGAACAGCAACATCAGGAATTGCTCCTGATGGATATCAAGCAAAACTTTTTTAATAATCCCATTCATCCTGCTTACGAATCCCGTCAGTATCTGGAAACTTTTACGGAATATCAGGAACCACAATGGGTTCCGATTGAAGGGGGCTTAGTCGAGATTGGTGTTTCACATAATGATGACTCTGAGTTTGCTTATGATAATGAAAGAGATCGTCACAAAGTCTGGATCGATGATTTCTATCTTTCAAGCCACCTGATAACGAATGGTGATTATCTTAATTTTATTCACGACCGGGGATATGAGCGCCATGAGTTTTGGAGTTCCGATGGGTTTGCGTGGATAAAAGAAAACAACATTAAAACTCCGCTGTATTGGATCGAAAGAGATCGTGAGTATTGGGAGTTTAGTCTTTATGGTGAAAATCCTCTTAATCTTGAATCACCTGTCTCTCATATAAGTTTTTATGAAGCAGAAGCATATGCCAAATATATGAAAGCGAGACTTCCTACGGAAGCAGAGTGGGAATGGGCATCTCTGAAGGAACCTGTTACAGGACAATTCCTTGAAGATGAGTTTTATCTTCCCGATGTCGCGCAATCTGATTTTTTATATTTCTCACAAATGCATGGCTGTTTATGGGAATGGACTTCCAGCGCCTATGCTCCTTATCCACGTTACCAACCCTATCGAGGAAGTATTGGAGAATATAACAGTAAGTTTATGAATCAACAGTATGTGCTTAGAGGTGGGAGCTGTGTCACTCCAAGCACCCATTATAGAAGAACTTATAGAAACTATTATTACCCACAAATGCGCTGGCAGTTTTGTGGAATAAGATTAGCCAAGGATAATTTATGAAAGAACATTTTATGAATCACACACAAGATCCGTCGATGTTTTTTAATGAACTTTTATTAGGTTTAAAGGAGCCACAGAAAAAGGTTTCTCCTAAGTTTCTGTATGATCAGAAAGGCTCAGAACTTTTCGAAAAGATTTGCAATCTTCAGGAATACTATCTCACCAGAGCAGAGAATAAGATTTTAAAAGCGTATGCTCATGAAATGAGCAGACTTATTGGCCCGAACTCAGTAGTCATCGAACCAGGAAGTGGAAACTCTGAAAAAGTGATGCATCTTCTCTTAAGGCTCAATCGAGTAAGAGGTTATGTTCCTATTGAGATTAACGGTAATGTTCTCATGAATTCCGTTAAGGCCATTCAACAAAGACTTCCTAAAGTAGAAGTTATACCGTTGCACCAAGACTTCACTCAGGTGAATGAAATGCCGGAGCTGGTGAAAGAGGATAAAGGTAAGAAAGTCATTTTTATTCCAGGTTCAACTCTCGGAAACTTCTCTCCTACGGAAATGAAGGAGATATTGTCCAGGTATATTCAGCTATGTGGAGAGCAGGTAGCATTTCTCGTTGGTGTAGACTTAAAAAAAGATCCTAATAGTTTACAACTTGCTTATGACGATTCTCAAGGTGTGACAGCTGCCTTCAACTTGAATTTGCTTTCAAGACTTAATCGTGATTTCGATGCCAGGTTTAATCCAACAGAATTTTATCATCGTGCTATCTACAACGAAAAAGAGGGAAGAGTAGAAATGCATCTGGTGAGTAAAATCGATCAGACTGTTATCATTAAAGATGAAGAGATCTCTTTATCCAAAGGGGAGTCTATTCATACTGAAAGCTCCTATAAATATAGCATTGATGAATTCTGTTCAATTTGTTCAGAGCTAAGATTAAAACTCAGAAAATACTGGAAAGACCCGGAACAACTATTTTGTATGTATTACTTTGAAAAAGAATAATGCCGACTTGGAATGAATTTACCAAGGACGGTTTTTTATTCAAGGACGACTCAGGAGGGGGACTTAAAAGTTCCCCTCTTGTTACCAATCCTTTATGGGTAAGGAGAATATATGGTAAATGTTCAATACTCGGCACATCCCTTAGCGGTCAAGATTTTTGACGAAGAATTAAAACGCCTAATTTTTAAAGCTTCCAAACGATTCAATAGAAGACGAAGTGATCTTTTAAATGAAAGACAAGTACTTAAAGCTAAGCGTTTTATACCTCAAATAAATTCGATGACAGAAGGGCGTCTGACCCAATGGAAAGTGGCCCCTATTCCTGAAAGACTTCAGCAACGACGAGTAGAGATCACAGGTCCCGCTAATAATACAAAGCTGGTTATTCAAATGCTCAGTGCAAATGAATTCGGAGACTATGCTGATACTGCAATGATTGATTTCGAAGATAGTATGAAGCCAAGCTTTGAAAATGTTTTATCTGGCTATATTAATTGTATGGGAGCGGTAAAAGGGGATCTCCAGTTTTTTGATAAAGGCAAAGAATACAAGATAACTTCAGACCGGGTGTATCCTATGATACGTATCAGGGGGCTGCATTTAGATGAAAGTAATATCCTGGTAGATAATGAACCTACTAGTGCTGGGTTGATGGATCTCGTTATTACCTCTTATCTTACACATCGACTCTATCGAGAAAGAGGAATGAATCCTAAATATTATATTCCAAAGTGTGAAACCCCTAAAGAAGCCAGATTTTGGAATGATGTTTTATCTTTTATAGAAAATGAACTTAAGCTGGATTCAGGAGAAATCAAGGTCTCTCTTCTGATTGAAACATATCCAGCAGCTTGTACAGTCGAAGAAATTCTCTGTGAAGTTAAAGAACATGCAGTTGCTTTGAATGTAGGCCGCTGGGATAAAATTTTCAGTGATATTAAAGTTTTTGCAAAGTCTCCTGATCACGTCTTTCGGGATCGAAGTTTAATCGGTCTTAATTGTCCTTGGATGGAAAACTACGCCAAAAGAGTGATTAAGATCTGTCATAGACATGGAGCTTTAGCGATCGGAGGAATGGCAGCCTTTACTCCTGGAAAAACTGAAGATTTAAGGTATGAGCAAAATAATAAAGTGCTCAATGATAAAAAGCTTGAGTCTAGTTGGGGACATGATGGTTGCTGGGTTTCTCATCCCTATTTTATCACTTCGGCCCTTAGTGCTTTCCCTAAAAAGAATCAGCTTGATTACTTACTTGAAGACTTTGATGAACTGCAATCTATTGAGCCTCAAGGTGGAGGTCCTTATACCTTCAATGCTTTAAGACAAAATATCAGAGTGGGGATTTATTATCTCTATTACTGGAATAAAGATATTGGTTGTATTGCTCTTGATAACTTGATGGAGGACCTTGCTACTTTGGAAATCTCTCGAGCTCAAGTTTGGCAGTGGCATTATCACAAAGTTGTTTTGGACAATCATAAAATAGTGACGACGCCTTATCTGAAAGAAGTCTTTGATGAAGTTGAAAAAGAAATCCTCGCTGAACTCAAGGATGGTTTTGGAGTGAGAAGAGCAAGCGAAATGTGCTTTGAGATTTTTACAGAGGAAAAACTTCGAGATTTTCTAGTTCTTGAAAATGAGATTTACGATGAGGGGGATCAGCATGAGTATGAACTACGACCAACGTTATAAAGGAATTAAAAGAAACTATACTCCTGAAGAGGTAAAGTCTCTAAAAGGGAGTTACCATATCGAATATAGTATTGCCCGTATGGGAGCACATAAGCTCTGGAACCTTTTACAAAGTGAGCCTTATATAAAAAGTTTAGGAGCTCTGACTGGTAACCAGGCGATGCAGCAAGTGCGAGCTGGATTGAAGGCCATTTACCTTTCAGGTTGGCAAGTTGCAGCTGACGCCAATCTTTCTTCAAAAATGTATCCTGATCAAAGTTTGTATGCAGTTAATTCAGTCCCTGAGGTTGTGAGAAAAATAAATGAAGCTTTGTTGCGAGCAGATCAAATTGAGTTTCTGGAAGGGAATGTCACAAGAGATTGGCTTGTTCCTATTATTGCTGATGCAGAAGCTGGATTTGGCGGAGTTCTTAATGCCTATGAGCTTATGAAGTCCATGATCGAAGCGGGAGCAGCAGGTGTTCACTTTGAAGATCAACTGGCCAGTGAAAAAAAATGTGGTCACCTTGGAGGTAAGGTACTGATACCGACTTCTCAGTTTATCAATACACTTAATGCTGCTCGTTTGGCCTCTGATGTTTGCGGAACTGATACCATTCTAATTGCTCGTACAGATGCTCATAGTGCGAGTCTTTTAACTTCTGATATTGATGAATACGATCGAGAGTTTATAACAGGAGAAAGAACTTCCGAGGGGCTCTACCATATCCGATCGGGAATTGAGATGAGTATTTCCCGTGCCTTGGCCTATGCTCCTTATGCGGATGTTTTATGGTGTGAGACTTCCACCCCTGATCTTAATGAAGCCAAAAGATTTGCAGAAGGAGTCCACAAATTTTATCCAGGAAAGCTTCTGGCCTATAATTGTTCTCCATCTTTTCATTGGAAAAAACATTTGAGTGGTAAGCAAATCGCAAAATTTCAAACAGAATTGGCGGCCATGGGGTATAAGTTTCAGTTCATTACTTTAGCGGGATTTCATAGTCTTAATTACAGTATGTTTAAATTGGCCCGGCTTTATAATGAATTTGGCATGAGTGCCTATGCAAGACTGCAAAACATGGAATTCAGAGAGGAAGAGCACGGTTATACAGCGGTTAAGCATCAAAGGGAAGTTGGAACAACTTATTTTGACAAGATTTCTCAAGTAATAACTCAAGGTAAGTCATCTACAAGGGCCTATGCTCAAAGTACAGAGTCTGAACAATTCTTAAACTAAATTTCAGTCTAAATTTAGGTGCTTCCTCCGATAAGTGACCTTACAGTTACTTACTTTGAAGGGGGCACTTTATGAATTTATCTGCAAGGCTTATGCACTTAGAAGATGCACAGAAAAATGTGAACAAAAATTTGTCCCATAAAGTTTCTAACTTGGTAAAAAAATACGCTAACACCAATGATGTTTCTTTCAAAATAGACAGTAATTATGTGTATCTCTATGGAGAGATTGCTGACCCTAAGGCAAAACGTATTCTTCACGAAGAAATAGATGCTCTCCTCGGTGTAAGAGGTATTAATAACGAGATCAGAATCAAGAGTAGGTAGTATGAAAATTCTTGAAGAAAGAAGGAAAGCTGATAAACTTTTAAAGAAGGAAATTCTCGAAGCTCTTTCTGATTGTTCAGACATTGACATTCAAGATGTGGATCTTGAAGTTGAGGATGGAGTGGTCACTCTTTGGGGAAGTGTTGAATCCCTTTATGAAAAGATGACCATTGAATATTATGTGGCCCGGCTTTTATCTGTAGCCGAAGTGGAAAATAAAATTGAAGTCAATCGTCCACGAGAGGGAAGTGTGGAAGCTTCTTTAAGCGGACAAGATAACTTGATACTAAAGGCACCTGAATGAAATATTGCTTCTTTATTTGTTTTCTTCTCCTTCTTGGATGCGGAAGTCCACTCGATGAAGGTTATTGGAAGGATTACAATAGAGAAGCGGATCTGAATCCTGACGAAGATGGAGAAGAGATTAGTTTCACCATTGATTTTGAACCCCTTCACGATTTTGACTTTAATTTTTCTGATCAGAGCATGACCCGTGATGAAGATGGCACTATCTCAGTCTCTATAAATATTGAATATCCCAAAATTATAACTCTACAGTCTTATCAAATTGAAAGTACTCCTTGCTCAAGTATTAGCCCTTTGACATTTGGGCTTACTACCAATGATCAGACCAATACTTTTAATTTTTCACGGCCACTAAATGAAATGACTGATAATCCTGATCTTGCTATCGAGGGGCGTTTTCTTTATCTTTATGGCTCTTGGCCTGGGCAAACCACAACGCGCATAGCTTGTTCAGAAATTACGCTATAACTTCTCTACACTAAGCTTTACCTTAGCTTCATTTTCATTTGCTATCTTCAAAGTGAATAATTTTCTCAGGAGGTAGCAAAATGACTGTATTAACAATTAATGAACAAAGCTCTCAAGATTTATGTATCAAGTACTGCTTGGAGTGTTTTGAGCAGCTTACTCGTGCTGTTAGCTATTGCTTACAGAAAGAGGGAGATTATCTTAACGGTGATCACTTAAAGCAATTCTTTGAAGGAATTGACTTATGTCGTGTGAACGCTACGCTTTTATTGTCCCATAGCGATCTGGCCTTTGAGCATGGTCAAATTACAGCAAAGATTTGTGATATTTGTGCTCAAAGTTGTTACAGCTATAATGATGATTACCTTAATAAGGTCGGTGATATCTGTGCTCAAACGGCCGATACGTGCCGACAACTAGCGCATTAGGTGGTCCTTATGCAAGTATTACAAAGCATCCATGGGCTGAGTACTCCACCAACGGCAGTCCTAACCGCTGAAGAATGCCGTAGAAATTTTTCACTAGGAAAGAAGCTCTTTACGGCCTTTCTTGTATCAAATGCTTTAACAGCTCAGCAGATAAACGATTTTCAGATTTTTCTCACCCTCATTCTTAGTTTAGAAAAGTCCATCAGAGTCAATTTTATTTTTACTTCCGATTTAATAAGTTTAACTTTGTTGGCCTTGACTAAAGTTGAAAATATTCTGGAAGATTTTGAAAGTCCTATAGCTGAAGTCTTTAAAGATGATCTTTTAAATCTCAAATTTACACTTGAGCACTATTTAAAGGAGTAGGATTGAAAGTAAAGATAATTAAGTATCTGGACTATCAAATAAAATTAAAAACCAAAGAAGAGTCTACGGCCTTTCTTAAACAGCGACTTTTAAAGTTAATTCAAGAAGGTAAAGAGAAGAGCAACGAGAGTATTTTTATACAAGCAATATTACGGATTAAAGGATAAACTGATCCAAAAGGATTGGTTTATGGAAAAAACTGGACAACAAAATTTGGAACAACATTTAGGAAAGTTTTCTGAATTAATGGGGCTTTCCATCTCAGTTGAAAATAAAGCAGTTATCGCAGAGATGACTATTGATGAAAGGCATCTTCGACCAGGAAATATTATGAATGGGGGTGTCTCCCTGATGCTCATTGAAACAGTGGGAAGCATGTCTTCATTTTTACATATAGATTCTACTAAAAAAAATGCTTTCGGATTACAGGTAAGTGCAAATCACGTTTCCATGGGACTTCCTGGAGATAAACTACGAGCAGTGGCCAAAGCTGTTCACATCGGTAAAAGCACTCATATTTGGGATGTAGATATAACCAATCAGAATGACCGTTTAGTTTGTTCTGGTCGCATTACAATGGTGGTCGTTGATCTTAAATGAAAAAGTTTTCTAAGCATTACCCCATAAATTTTTATCATGTAGGACCAGACAAAAGACTCACTCTTCCTGCTCTCATGAATCTGGTTCAAGATATAGCAAGTGATCACGCCGCTCTACTGGGCTTTGGGCATGATCACTTGGATCAAGATACTTACTGGGTTTTGGTAAGACAAAAAATCCAAATGGATTACTGGCCTGCATGGAAAGAAGAAATACGTATTGAAACGTTTATTGCTAAGGCCGATATAGGAACTCCTCCACGGGATATTTTGATTTATCACCAGGACAAAGTCATAGGCCGCGGTCAAACATCTTGGTTAGTGGTGGATGGAAAAACAAAAAAAATTGCTTCACAAAAAATAGATCTTTTGCTCGCTGCCAGTGTGGAGGAGAGTAGCGGTATTAAAACTCAGAAAGTAGCAATACCTAAAGAGGGAATGGAGTATTTGAAAACATTCAGCGTTGAGTTTAGTGATCTTGATATGAACTTTCATGTTAATAACGCCATCTATGGACAATGGGTGATCGACTCACTGGATACCGAAATTATTAGAAATGGGAGAATTGTTGAATTTAGTATTAACTATCTTCAGGAAATTCTTCACCAAGATAATGTAATCATCAATAGAAAACTGAC
>DATGND010000069.1:0-2548 GCA_035306925.1 Bacteriovoracaceae bacterium
GAATCTTAGTAAACTTCTCACGGCAAACATAACAATCGTGAGGAGTATTGTAGTGTCTTTCTTCTTCAACCTCTTCACCCGGCTTGATAGGAGTAAACTCAATTTGAGTAGGAGCTGTGAAAACAGGGAGGTCTCGAAGAGTTCTGATTCCTGTTGCTTTACGAGCAAGTCTATTCTCTTCTTTTTGTCTTTGACGACGAAGCTTTTTAACGTCTTTATCACGCTTACGAGCTTCCTCCCGATCGGGACGAGAAATAAAACCACAGGCCTTAAACATAGCAATTCTTTGCTCATGACTAAGAAGGGTGAGTTGTTCTGATTTATTAGCAAAACTTTGGAGAACTTTGAGACAAGTTTCTACTTCTTCAGGACTATATTCAAATTCAATTTTATCATCACTCATAGAGTCAATGATTATCATTTTCCAGGGGATGAGGTCAAACGATTAAGCGAGGAACTCTTTAACCTTCACTTCAATGAGTTTTTCTACATCTCTTCTCTTAAGTCCTAGTTTTTCTTCAAGCCAATGAGCTAAATCCTGAGGAAGAGGAGCAATAAAGTAGGTCATCTCATCTTTAGGGTAGGTGAGTTTTAAAGCGGTAGCATGCAAGGCATGTCTTGGAATTTGCAACAATTCGTGATCTTCAGGAGTGGCTTCATGATCTTTAAATCTCATGAATACACCAGGGTCACCGTTGTAGAGTTTTTCACCTAAGAGAGGATAGCCGTTAATGGCAGCATGAACACGAATCTGGTGCTGACGACCGGTTTTCGGGAAGGCCATGGCCAGAACATAGTTATCTTTTTCTATGAGCAGTTCAAAATGTGTTTCACTTTCTTTTCCGAACTCAGAGTTCTCATCCCACACAGACATCATTCCTGCAGGGATTTTTCCTTCTTCGCGATCCATTCGTTGTTTTGCGGTAAAAGGAAAGGGAAGAGCACCCGGTTTTTTATGAGCAATAAAAAAGTAACATTTTCGAACTTTATCGTTTTCAAAGAGGCCAGATACCCGTTGAGCAACTTTAGGATTTTTACCGAGCATCAGAAGGCCTGAAGTTTCGCGGTCAATTCTGTGAATAGAGTGAATGGTTTTCTTGTAAATAGTTTCAAAGAAAACAGTAGCGCAGTAAAAAAGATTTCTTCCTGCTGGATGAGTGATCATAAATGGTGGCTTATTGCAGACAATGAGTTCGTCATCTTCAAATACCACATCTGGTTTTTGATCTCTCGGTATGGGTTTACCAAGCCAAAACTCATCTTCGAGCATGCCGTCATTATGAGTAGTGATAGTTACTTTTTCCCCATGATGAACTTTTACACTTGGTTTATGGGGAGATTTTCTTCCATGGATTTCTACTTCACCTTTTTCAATCTTTTTTTTGAGATATTGGCGAGAGAGCGTAGGCATACACTTCTGCACAAATTGATCAAGGCGCCATCCTTCCTCTTCCTGGCCAACAGGATAAGTCACCACGTATTTTTCAGTGGAAAAGGATTTTTGGATTTCACTCATGGCATCAATATAATGGAGAGTACAGGGTTTTACTAGACCTCTAATGAGGACAAAGAGTACCCTTACAAAAAGATAAAGGAGTAAATATGAACTCGATTAAAAACATTGTAGTTTCAGATATTAAGGGTCAGGAAGTGAAGCTGGGAGACTTTGAAGGTAAAGTTCTTTTGATTGTTAATGTGGCTTCTAAGTGCGGTCTAACTCCTCAATATGAAGGATTGGAGAAAATTTATAAGGCATATAAAGATCAAGGATTTGAAGTGCTGGGATTTCCCGCCAATGAATTTCTTGCACAAGAACCGGGCACGAATGAAGAAATAGCCGAGTTCTGTCAGTCAACTTATGGAGTGGGCTTTCCGATGTTCTCAAAGATTGTGGTTAAGGGAGAAGGTCAGCACCCGCTTTATAAACTATTAACTGAAGCTATTCCTGTTGCAGAAGAAATGGAGGATGGGAAATTTAAAACTCTTCTAAAAGAGAAAGGTCTTCTGACAGGTGAGTCTCATGATATATCTTGGAACTTTGAAAAGTTTTTAGTTAACAAAAAGGGAGAAATCGTAGGCCGCTTTGCTCCGGATATAACTCCCGAAGATGACATGATCATTTCAGCAATCAACTCAGAGCTAAGAAAGTAGTATGAAACCTTATTCGGCAGCATGTGATCGAAATAAAGAAGCGATACTTGGAGTTCTACAAGAAGTTATTAATCCTAAAGATAGACGGCTTATTGAAATCGGTGCAGGGACTGGTCAGCATGCCGTATTTCTTGCTCCTTATTTTCCATATCTTGATTGGCACCCAACAGACTTGGGAGATAGACTTGCGGGGATGAAAGAATGGTTTGATGAAGCTCAAATTTCTAACATCCAATCTCCAGTTCGACTTGATGTAAGTAAGGATGATTTTCCAAAACTTAAATTTGACCTGGCCTTTACGGCCAATACTTTTCATATTCTTCATTGGAAAGACTGCAAAAGTCTCATGAAGCTTTTTGGAAAAAGATTACGGGAAAATTCACGAGTTATTATTTAT
>DATGND010000070.1:0-5658 GCA_035306925.1 Bacteriovoracaceae bacterium
TGTCTGGTTGCTCAAGTCAGGTAAACTTGATCTGAGCCTTTTAAAAAATCTCGCCTTATTCCCTCTGGCCGTGAGTTTGGCCTGTTTACTTCAACTTATTAACTACCTTCTCGTTTCCTGGCGCTGGAGACTCATTATCTCCTCCCGTTCAAGTCAAAAAATGTCTCTCAAAGACATCTTAAAAATTAACTGGATCGGGCAGTTTTTTAGCTCCGTTCTCCCAGGGAGTGTTAGTGGGGACCTGGTCAAATTGTTTTACATCCAGTCTATTGATCCTACTTTATCCAAGAAATTTGTCTTTGCCTCTATCCTCATTGATCGCGTGATGGGGCTTTCCGGACTCATTCTTCTGGTAGGAATCAGTTCTCTTCTCTTTTCAAATCATATTTTAAGTTCTGCACCTGATATGGAAGGACTGCTTAAAATTAATTATCTTCTTTCTTGTGCCGTGATTATTTCTCTATTACTTTTTTTCTTCTGTCACGGTTTTGCCAAAAGTCTCCTGCAACTAGGTCGAGAAAAAACTCCTTTCAAAGCGGTCTTCGAAAAACTTTTGGTTTTATTTAATGACCTTGTCTTGATCAAAGGAAGGATGGTGAAGGCAGTTATCACTTCTATCCTTATTCAACTCGTTGCCGTTCTGATTTTTTGGATTTTAATTGCCCCATACGTCTCACAGAGAATGGACTTAGCACAGGCCCTGGCCTTCATTCCCATTGGGCTAATGACTCTGGCCCTTCCGATCGCACCATCTGGTCTTGGAGTAGGACACGCCATTTTCCAGAAACTTTTTGAGTTTTCAGGAATTGATAATGGTGCATCGTTATTTAATTTGTATTTTGTGGTGACTCTGGCGCTTAACCTTATAGGGGCCATCCCCTATCTTCTCTTCAAAAAGAAAAATCAATAAACTACCTCACTTGAGAGTGAGGTAGTTTAGAAAACAAAGATTTTTGTTGGATCAATATGAGCGTAGTGAGTTGTCTTCGTCTTGAAGTTTTCAAGCTTCAAAAGGAAGTTTAATTCTTCTTCAAAGCTATTAAGTTTTCTTACTTTCTTCGATTGCTTTCGTAAAATAGACTTTACTGGAGTCGGAAGAGTTCTCACCCCACGAAGAAGAAAGTTTTCTCCTTTATATTTAATCACTCTCCCAATAAAGATATCTCCCTCAACCAAACCGATGTGAGGGTGATCTTTAATCAGAATAATCTTCTCATCATGAAGTACATCTTTAAGAACAATTTGCTTTCTAAAGTTAACCTTAGAAAACTCAAACAATGAATGGTTTACATTTAAGAAGGCTTGAGAAAGATCACCATCAAGATCATTGTGGCGAATATAATCCTCAATAACTTTAAGTCCTTCCTTATTTTTATATTGGAAAATATACCAGTCGTTAAAGCAGTTCATTCGTGCTTCAAATTCGTCACGGTCTTCATCAAGCTTTCCGGTTAAAGAGAAATAAATCTCTTTTGCAGCTTTAAGCTCTTCGAAATATTCACCTTGTGTATATTGAACGAGAACCTTTTCTAAATGTTCTTTAAGAGTGTTCATCATACCTCTATTCTACTCCTCGACTTTCAAAACTGCCAAGAAGGCTTCTTGAGGGATTTCCACATTTCCAACCATTTTCATTCGCTTCTTACCCTCTTTTTGTTTCTCCAAGAGCTTTCTCTTACGAGAAACGTCACCACCGTAACACTTGGCCAACACGTTTTTACGAAGGGCCTTAACAGTCTCACGTGCAATAACCTTTGCCCCGATAGCAGCTTGAATAGCGATATCGAATTGCTGCCTATCAATGACCTTCATTAGACGATGAGTTAAATCTTTACCTTTCTGGTGAGCGGTTCCACGGTGAGTAATCACCGAGAGAGCATCAACCTTATCTCCATTCAGAAGAACATCAAGCTTCACCATATCCGACTCCATATACTCATGAAGTTCGTAGTCCATGGAAGCGTAACCTTTCGAGAGGGACTTGAGTTGATCATAAAAATCAAACATCATTTCGGAAAGCGGCAGGATATAAATTAACTGAACACGCTCTTCAGTAATATAGTTAATGGCCTGCTGTTGACCACGGCGCTCCTCACAAAGCATGATAATTTTACCCACATATTCATTAGGTAAATGAATCGATAGCTTTACTGTTGGTTCTTTAATCGTATCGATTCGACCTGGGTCTGGTAGCTTTGACGGGTTATCCACCATGATCGTTTCACCAGTAGTCGTAATCACTTCATAGTTACAAGAAGGAGCTGTTGAAATCAGAGCTAGATTAAATTCTCTTTCAAGTCGCTCTTGAATAATATCCATATGTAAAAGACCTAAGAATCCACAACGGAAACCAAAGCCTAGTGCTTGAGATACTTCCGGCTCATATGAAAATGAAGCATCGTTAAGGGCCAGCTTCTCTAATGCCTCTTTGAGCATCTCATATTCTTCAGATACAACAGGGAAGATCCCACAGAAAACCATTGGCTTTACTTCTTTGTATCCTTTAAGAGAAGGTGTCTGATCTTTTTTATCAGCATGAACGATCGTATCACCGACCTTTACATCCCTAACAGTCTTGATACCACAAATAATCATGCCCACTTCACCGGCAGCAAGTTCCTTAACTTCCATATAGAAAGGAGTGTGCACGGCTAGCTTAATAACTTCATATTCTTGACCAGAAAATTTCAAATGAATTTTATCTTTTGGTCTTAATGTTCCTTCCATAATACGAGCGAGAACAACTACGCCACGATAAGGATCAAACCAAGAGTCAAAAATAAGAGCTTGTAGATTATTATTGGCATTACCAGTTGGAGGCGGAATACGCTTAACTATTTCTTCCAAAAGATGGTCCACCCCAATCCCAGATTTCCCGGAAACAAGTGGAGCATCGGCAGCATCCAATCCAATCACATCTTCGATTTCTTTCTTAGCACGATCAGGATCGGCGTGAGGAAGATCGATTTTGTTAACAACAGGAAGAATTTCCAGGTTATTTTCAAGGGCCATATAAACGTTGGCCAGTGTTTGAGCCTCAATTCCTTGAGAGGCATCCACAATCAACAGTGCTCCTTCACAAGAAGCAAGGGAACGGGAAACCTCATAGGTAAAGTCAACGTGTCCCGGAGTATCGATGAGATTAAAGTAATAGGTCTTACCGTCCTGGGCTTTATAGGTCAGTCGAACCGTTTGGGCCTTAATAGTAATTCCACGTTCTTTTTCAAGATCCATGTTATCCAAAAGTCGATCAGTTTTCTCACGATCTGTAATGGATTTAGTCATCTCAATAATACGATCTGAGAGCGTAGACTTACCGTGATCAATGTGAGCGATAATGGAAAAATTGCGGATGAGACTTATATCCATAGTGTATGCTTGACCCTTTTACAAAATAGAATTGCGGCTCAAGCATACACTAAATGGGCTAATTAAACAAAAACTTCGGTGGAAATAATCATCATGTAATAATCCAAGGTTGACTCTTTGGCCCTGATTGGAAAAACAGTAGCATAACCATGGAAGGCGTCTTCCTCGGTTTCTTCAAAAGTATGCTCACCTGTGGCCGGGTCCACAGTAACTTTCCTTTTAGGGATGGTTATCTCCGCATTTTCAATTTTAGAGCGGCGCTTAATGGCAAGTTCAAAAGTCCCAATAATGGATTCAGGCATAACCGTATCAGAAATATTCTTATTGATAATATCATCTGATTGTACCTCCAAAAGGGTGTACATAGGATTATTCATATAAGTCACTTCCCCCTGGGCATTGGCTATCATGATATTTTTTTTCACCATGTTGGCCAAAGTATCAAACTTCCGCCCCTCAAGGGATATTCTTTCTGTTCGCAGCTGCTCAAACTTTTTCATACTGGTAATCATTTTATTGAGTTCTCGGGCCAGCTCCCCTATCTCATCATTCTGGTTGTAATAAATGGAAACATCAAAATTACAGTCTTGTAGTTCCCGAACAGCGTCGTTAATTTTTTTGAAAGGTAAAGAAATCTTTCCTGGAATAACTAAGGCAATAAGAATCGTCCCAAGGAAGGTAATAATCAGAGCAATCAACATGTAACGACGGGTTTCTCCGATGATGTTTTTAACCTGTTTATCCCGTTGCTCATTCTGAAAATACTGGATGTCTTGAAACTCAGAAAATGACTCTAAGATTTTATCCGTTAGTTCATTAACCGTGGAGACCTCTCCTCCTTCTCGATAAAATAAAGAAGTTTTTCCCACAACCGTTTTGAGAGAGTCCACATACCCCTGCATTTTAGAGATAATTTTCTTGGCTTCCACTTCAGTGTAATAACTGTCTAAGCGTTGAAGTTGGGATTGAACTCCTTCCGTCAGAGTCTCAAGTCTCTTTAAATCTTCAGGAGTTGGCTTACTGGTTAGAATTTTTTTCTGCATCTTTAAAATAGAGACAGCAGAAATTCTTACCTCATCAGTCAGCAATGAAATCTTATTTGAATTCACAGTGATGTTAGAAATCTGCGTATTAAGAGAATCCAGAAAAAAGAAGACAGTAAATCCCATAGCAACCACAACTAGAGTGGCCACAATAAAACAGGCCTGAATTCTTGCTTTTAAGGACATATACATAACTTACTCTCCTTAACCTTGAGCAAGATCATCGAACAAGCGATCTAAGTTTTTCTCACTACCAACTAAAACAACAACATCATCAGGCTCAATGACATCCATTGGAAGTGGAGAATCATTGATAACGACTCGATAACTCGCCTTTCCTTCTTCTGTAATATAAGGAACTCTCTTTTGGAGAGCGACAATATTTAAAGAATAATTTTGCCTGATTTGAGATTCTACGAGGGTTTTCCCTTCAAACATTTTTCCCAGCTTTAGTTCTACAATGGAATAACCTGCAGCAAAGTTGTAGCGCTGAAGAACATGGGGGGCTGAAATCTTACTAGCAACGATCTCTCCCATTTCTTCTTCAACTTTGATAATTTCGGAAGCACCAATTTCTCGCAATACGTGCTCATGAAGTTGGTTTCTCGCTCTAGCAATCACTCGTCCCACTCCCAGTTTTCGAAGCATCGCTACACAAAGGATACTGATTTCGATATTGTCCCCCATGGCGACCACCGCTGTATCCACATCGGAAATATTAATGGCCCTCAAGGACTTTTCCTGAGTGACATCCAAGCAAACAGCATGAGAAACACGATCTTTGATTCTATCCACTAATTCAGGGTTAGCATCAATGGCCAGAACCTCTGCCCCTTTCTCAAATAACCTGGTTGCTGTTTTGGCACCAAAAGTACCTAAACCAATTACTGCTACTATCATAAATCATCCTATGAAAATCTTCCCTTCCGGGAAATCTACTTTACGTGGAACAATGGCCCGACTTCCAATAGCAAGAACGAGCGTTAATGGCCCGACCCTACCGACAAACATCATGAGAGCAATCCATAACTTTCCAGAAGTGCTTAAGAGATCCGTTATGCCGAGACTAACTCCTACTGTCGAGAAAGCGGACACACACTCCAAAAATATATCTAAAAAGTTCTGATCGGGCTCAAGCCTCATCATTACTAAAATTGAGGCAGAGCAAATGATCAAAGAAACAATAAAGATAGCTATGGCCTTCACTACTACTTGAGGAGGTACTCTTCGCTCAAAAAACTCCACA
>DATGND010000071.1:0-11867 GCA_035306925.1 Bacteriovoracaceae bacterium
CTCTTCATCCTTTGTAGAATTGAGCTGATAGGTTTTACCATCAACATCGACAATGACATGTTTCTCTCCGGTCTTAACCATTACTCTTACATCATGCGGGCAATCTATTGCCTTTGCAGCAGGTTTCCAGACTGAAGCAAATGAAGTGGATGATAAAACTAAAAAGATTATAAACAATAGAGATTTCAAAGTGCCCCCCTTTGTTGAATCTCTTCTTATCACCAGAGATGATTTTTAGTCTTGAGACAGGGGGGCAAATCCATCTAAATTTGAACTTAAGATAGAAGAGTCAGGGCAGACTTAATTCTTTTAACAGCTTCTACAATCTGTTCCTCACTAGTTGCATAGGATAAACGTACATAATCAGGGGCTCCAAAAGCAGCACCTGGAGTCATAGCGACGTGGGCCACATCTAGTAAGAACATGCAAAGATCGCGGGAATCTTTAATAGTCTTTCCTTGATAGCTTTTACCAAAATAATAAGAGACTTCTGGTAAAAGATAGAAAGCTCCACCAGGTTTATTTAGCTTGATATGGGGAATATCGCTCATCTGTTCTATGAGAAGATCTCTTCTTTTTTTAAAGGCTATTTTCATCGGTTCTGTCATTGCTGGATCTGCACTTAAAGCTGCAATAGCCGCTCGTTGAGCAATAGAACAAGCACCAGAAGTAAATTGACCTTGGATTTTTACACAGGCCTTAGCAATAACTTCAGGAGCGGCTAGATATCCTAATCGCCATCCAGTCATGGCATAACCTTTTGACAGTCCATTGATCGTAACGGTTCTGTTTTGTAGTTCGGGAATAGAACCGATTGAAAAAGGTTTAAAGTCAAAAGAGATATTCTCATAGATCTCATCAGAGATAATGATAATGTCAGGATACTTTTTAAACACTTCTCCTAGAGCTCTCAGCTCTTCTTCAGAGTACATTGTTCCCGATGGATTACATGGATTAGAAAAAAGAAAAGCTTTTGTTTTAGGAGTAATCGCTTGTTCAAGTTGTTGCGGTGAAATTTTAAAATCAGATTTATAATCTGTTTCAATTCCAACCATCACACCGTCATTTAAAGTAATCGTCTCCGAGTAACTTACCCAATACGGTATTGGTACAATAACTTCGTCTTCCGGATTCAGGATGGCCATCAAGATATTCATAATAGCTTGCTTAGCGCCAGTAGAAACAACAATCTCAGAAGGTTTGTAATTAAGATTGTTATCACGTTTTAATTTTTTGGAAATGATTTCCAGTAATTCTCTGTAACCAGCAACGGGAGTATAGAAAGAGTAGTTATCATCAATAGCTTTTTTAGCAGCTTCTTTAATAAACTCGGGAGTATGGAAGTCCGGTTCCCCCAAACTCATATTGATAACATCAATACCTTTTTCCTTTAATTCATTGCCCAGTCGGGCCATGGCCAAGGTTTCAGATTCAGCTAAACGTTCCACTTTTTGAGAAAGCTTCATATCGATCCTTCATTTCAAGAATGTAGTTAATTGTATTTTCCAATAACAATACGATTTGATCCACCTCAGGAAAGGTTTGCTCTTATTTTTTGAATAAGTTCTTCTCTGAGTTGGTCACTCACCTTTTTACTATCAAACAATTGCATCTGTAGCCAAGGCGGATTGGTAAATTGAGGGTCATCCTCATATCGAGGAAAAAAGTGCCAATGTAGATGCTCTACCACGTTTCCGTAACTGGATAGATTCATCTTTTTGGGTTTGAAGGTTTTAATAAGGGCGTCAGATACCTGCATCATTTCCGCAAATATTTCTTCTCTAATAGGTGAAGGAATATCAGACATCTCTCGAAAATGCTCCTTAGAGACCAGAACCGAGTACCCTTCATAATATTGGTGCTCACCTAGAAAAAGATAACTATGTTTAAATTCCTTAATTAGATAAGGATACTGATTATTTTTAGTTGAAAGTACTCTCTCACATAGAGGGCACATGACTTGACTCCTGCTGAACATTTTTTAAAGCCTTTTTTAGCACAAGTCCCAGCATCACGGCTACTACTGCTAAAGAAATGGTCAGCCCTTGCCAAAAACCGATGGCTTCAAAATTTTGGATAAAACCTAGATAGTAACCAATAGGGATTCCAATAATCCAGTAGCCAATGAAGACTGCAAAAGAAGCGGCTCGAGTAATATTCAATCCTCGCAAAATTCCGGCCTGAGTAACCTGGGCCCCATCGAAAAATTGGAAGCATGCCACATAAAATAGTAAACGGCTTCCCCACTCCAGAACCTGTTGGTCAGAAGTAAAAAGTGCAACCAAAGTATCCGGAAGAAATGAGAACACCAGGCAAGTTAACACCGCAAAGGCCAAAGCAAATAAAAGAGCTACTTTAGAAAAGATTCTGATTAAAGGAAAGTTTCTCTCTCCATAGGCATGACCAATCTTAACAGAGACAGCAGCTCCAATGGACATCGGAACCATAAAAGCTAATGAACCAATATTAAGAGCAATATTGTTAGCGGCACTTTGAATTTCACCAAACTTACCAACAAATAAAGTCACTGAACAAAAGGCCATGATTTCAAAGAAGAGAGTAAAAGCAATGGGAGTACCCAGAGTAAAGACCTCTTTAATAAAATCCCATTTAATCACAAGCTTTTTCTTTAATAACTTAATGGTCAGTAAGAAAAGTCCCAGGGCCATAAAGGCTCGTACACCAAAGCTTGCCCAGGCCAGTCCCACTTCGTGAAGCTGTGGTAATCCAAACTTTCCAAAGACTAATCCATAGTTCATAAAAAGATTCACACCAACAGCAATAATGGCAATGAGATTGGATGCAAGAGTCTTCTCTTGAGACTGAAGATATTCTTTAAGCCCTTGATAGAGACAAAGACCGAAGGCAGAGAAACTTGTAATTCTTAAATAATCAATAATGATTCGAGTTACATTCTCAGAATACCCAAAGTAGCTGACAAAATAAGAGCTCACATAGGTAAGAATACAAGAGATAAGAGACACGAAGAAAGTGTAAAGGAGGACACTAAAAAAATACTCTGAGATATCCTCTCCTCTTCCCCTTTTTTGGGCCAGAACAGGAGAGATAGAAAACTGTAGTCCCAGTAAAGAAATCATAATAGGGTTGGCGATAGCTACGGCCAGTCCAATTGCGGCGAGACACTCACTTGAATAGTGTCCTGCAATGACCATATCTCCAGTACCAATCAGAACGATTCCTAAATGACCTGCAATGATAGGAAGAGCAAAAAGCAGTAACTGCTTAAAAGCTAATTTAGATGAAAGCATAGTTATTTTTGAGGTAGGATAAAGGCCTCATATTCCTCTTGAAAACTAAGAAGTGACATATCCTTAATGTGATCAATGTAGAGTTTTCCATACAAATGATCAAGTTCGTGCTGAATAACAATTGCTACAAACCCCTTAACCTCAAAGCTTTGCTCCTCGAAATTCTCATCGAAATATTTAACAAGAATGTGATTGGGACGCTCCACATACCCCCTCATTCCAGGGACTGAAAGACACCCTTCCCAATTTCCTTCCTTACTGTCAGAAAGAACTTCAATGCTGGGATTAATAAAGTAGGTTTTGGAAAGACTCACCTCGGCTCCATAGCGGTTAACGGGAGCTAAATCGATTAAGGCCACTTGCAAATTAACTCCAATCTGTGGTGCAGCAATGCCAATACCGCCATAGTGCTTCATAGAATCATAAAGATCCTGTTTTAACTGAGCAAATCCCTCCGACAACACTTCCTGTTTAGTTAATTTTTTACAAATTTCTCTTAGGATAGGGTTACCTAGTCTGCAAATTGGTCTAATCATATGATCCTCTAACTAAAACTAAGGTTCGCTTACAAAATATAGCAAATACTCTTAAATAGAGCACGATTATTACCGATAGAACCTTTTGTAGGAAAGCATATGAAATTTATTTTTATCTTTTTATTTTTCTACTTGGCCCAACCGGCCGAGGCTAAAGATATTAAACACCCACAGTTTAATTTTCAAATTAGTACCCACAAATTAAAAAGCACAGACCTCCACTATTCATTTGTCAGTGTCGGTCAGGAAGCCTTCCAAAAAGAAGCGGGTGTCTTTTCAGCTTTGGCCAATCCTTCCCGTGAAAAAGATCCTCATAAAACAAACAGTAAGTATGTCCTCTTCAGAGCTGTTTTTCCTATCAAAAAAGCCGTGGGCCATTTTGATTCTGAAAAGTTCAGTGATGCTCAATTTATTAAAGCACTGGAAGGTGGTGATAAAGTAAAGAAGATAAGAGACAACGCATTCATCACCCAAGTCTCAACACCTGTTAAGTACCAATATTTTTCAAAGTTTCATTTTGATGCTGATGATTTGAGCTCACTTCCAGACTCAAGAATTGGCAGAAAAATTATGGATCTCAAATCCAGTGATCCTCTCCTGCTATCGGCTAATGTAAGTATCTTCCGCGAGATGTTTGGCTTTACCCAATTATTGAAAGAAAGTTCGGAATTTTATGCGTTTGTTGCCTTGGATGAAACGACAACTCTTGTGGTATTTGTGAAGCTTGCTATTTTCTCTTCCGATGACATGTTTAATTATGTCATCGAAAGAGATTTGATTAAGAAAATAAAGAAAATACAAAAAGCCTTAGAGAAGTCTTAAGAAACAGCTTGCTCTATATCCATGTCTTTAAGCGGGCGAAATCTTCTGTTGATCTTGTCTTTCAACTGCCTTTTCTCTTCAGCCAGAACCCTTTGAGCCTTATCCAGGGCCTGCGCGAATCCTTCATACACATTTGCGCTCTTAGCATGAAACGAGAAATCTTTATGAAATGCATGAACATTAAGAGATAGAGAGAATATTTCTTTGGCGTCCTGACGTAAGTAAATTCCTACTGGGGCAGAAGCATCGAGGAAGCGTTTTAACTTCTTCAATTTTTCGGCCATAAATTGATCAAGAGCTGGGGAAACATCGATACCTTGATAGTAAACTTGCATTTGCATAGTCATCTCCTTTGGTAACTATACTTTATCAAATTTACACATTTCTCCCCATTCAGAAATAGCTTAGACAGAGTTAAGTTTTACTTAACGACGAAATCTTTTAAGGCAGAGTAAGCAAGTTGATTTACCTTTTTTCGCGATCCGATGAGTAACCAAACCTCATCAACCAGATCTAGATCATCAATTTTAACAAGTTTCTTTTCACTCAGATAACGTTTCACTGTAGAGGGGTGAGTTATCACAACACCATGCCCCTTACGGGCCAGATCTATTTCAGTCTGATGATCTTCTATTTCTGCTACCACGTGAAATTTCTTCTGCCCCTTAAAAGAATACTTCTCTAAAAGTTGTGCGGACAAAGGTCGAGAGTAGTTATGAATCAATGGAATGGCATCAAGCTTATCATCCTCAATTTTATGTTTCATCTCAGGACTACAGACGAGGATCAGGTTTTCTTTAAATATCCGCTTACCTTTAGTGTCATCGTAATAATCCCTTGGGCGAGAATGTCTTAGAATCAGATCAAGTTCAAAGTTTTCCTGCATCAGTATTAACTGCTGCAATGGAGCTTCTCTCACTATAACCTTCGCATTGAGACTAAAAAAGAATTCGATCAAATCTTCTAGAATAAACTTAGGGATGGAATCTTCACATCCAATTTGAATATTTGATTTGCGAATCCCGATGGATTTGTCGTTGAGAGTATCTTGAAGTTCTTTTCCCAATCTAAATATATCTTTGGCGTAATCAAAAATGAGATGCCCAACCTCTGTGAGTTCTAATCCTTTTCCTTTTCTTAAAAAGAGTGGAACTCCTACCTGATCCTCTAATTCTTTTAATTGCATACTCAAAGCGGGAACAGAAACGAGAACTACCTTAGCCGCAGCCGCCAGAGATTTTTCTTGGGCAATTATATAAAAGTAATAGAGCTGATGATAATTGAGATGGTTCATAGAAAGATTATAACTTTCCCCTAAGTGACTAGCAATTAGACAGGTGTCTAATCTTAATCAGTAAATACCCTCATTAAACTCCTGAAAACAGGGTCCTCCTGCTTGGCATCTTAATTGTATTAAAAGAATCAAACAAAGACCGGGGGTACTTTATGAGAACGAAAACATTTTCACTTACATCAATTTTAGGTTTCTTAGGGCTAATGCTTTTAGTTCACTCATTTAATAGTTATGCCTCAGTGAAAACAATCAGTTGTTCAACGACTTTCTCAGAGAAAGAATTCAATATTACTGATGAGCAAGTTGCCTTTATCCATAAGGATAGCAGCAGCCGCGAGATTGCTTCTGTCAAAAAAGTAGTCACTCACAAAAAACATTTGGGATTTACTAAAACTCTTTATATTGACGGCCTAAAACATAAAATTAGCATTAAGAACGTTAATGATTTCTCAGAGGCCAATGATTACCTTTCTATCACTTCTCCTAAAGGTCATGAGATGACTTACCCCCTTAACTGTCACCAGGCCTAATTCTTTGTTTGTCAGGGCCCCAAGATGGCGGCCCTGTCTTCACTCACTGCCTCTCTCTAACTGCCTCTCTTGAGTGTGAAATAATAATTTCAGAGTTTTTTTTCAAATGCTCAGAGTCACACTCTCATTATTTCCGTAGTTTAACTCTCTAGAAGATACATATCTTTGCAGATGAGTGCCAAAATCATCTCATCAACATTAAAGTGAGGCAGTTAGTAAAGATCAGTCGATTAATTCCGATGAGACTTTTATGAAAAAGCTCATCATCTCGATTTTTTTCTTCAGCTTAGCACCACAACTGGCAGCTCAAAAAGCTGATTTATTACTGATTGATGAGAACATCGATACCTCTTCTCTTGAAAAAAACTTTCAAGTCAAAAAAGGAAGTACTCGTAAGAGCTACCTCCCCGATAAAAGCGACCGGGATGCTTTTCTTAGACTAGTTCCTGAGTCTCAAAAATGGGATGAGTATCAAAAAGATTCTTTTTATATGGATCTTAAAAAGAAGTCTGTTGGTGAGATCAAAAAAAAATATCCTCATTTAAGCAGTGAGAGAATTTCTAAACTGAAGGAAAAGTTGTGAGATTTCTTGTCCTACCACTTTTATTGCTGATCAGTAATAAGGCCTTGGCCTGCTCGGGAAAAATCGATAACTCCAAAGTTATGCTTTTCATTGATACTAACTTTTCAGACTTAGAAATTGAAACGGCTCAGAGAGCAGCCTGCAAACGAGGAGAAAAGCTCGTCGTCATTCCTAAAAACTATAAAGAATATACTTCACAAATTAGAGTCGTAGAAGAAAAACTCAAACGACTAAATCGCTGTAAGTCTAACTGTGAGCCTTTGGCACAAGATTATGCAGCAGCAGAAATAGCTCTTCAAACGAAACGAGATTCAGAAGGGTTGTTAAAAGATTTAATAGCTAAAGAACTAAATGAGATGAAGCAAAAGAATGTCAAACTTACCAATATGCTCCTTTCTGGACATGATGGTGGAGGACATTTCGGTGGATACAAAGGTTCAATTTCTCGCAGTGATATGGCCAACATTATGGAAGACTTTCAGGACATTAATGAGGTCTCTACCTTAATGCTCCTTGGTTGTTATACCGGCGTTCAAAAAGAAATCGCCCATTGGAAAGGAATCTTTCCCAAAGTTAGAATGATCGGAGGCTACGATGGTTCAGCTCCCCTTTCTGACAAACCTATGGGACATCACTACTTGGAAGATCTTCTTACTAAAGAAAAAGCACTTCTTCAGCAAGCAGATGAAAAACAACTGAATCAATTTGTAAGAGCTAATATTAGAGGTCTTCATTCCATGCACTCTGCGGTCTATCTTGAACCGGTATGTAGTGAGGAAGAAGATAGTTCTTTAAACGCAATGTACTATGGTTCTTTGACGAATAGACGGTTTAGTACCTTTGACCTGAACCAATGTATTGGAAAAGTTAGTAAGATTAAAGAGATTGAAACTCGCTTCAAGAAGTTTGATTCAGGTGAAGTGGAACCTCCTAAAAATCCGAGTGATCCTGCCATTAAAACTCTCTATGACCAGGCAAGAAGTCTCGAACACTGTATCGAGCAACTTGAAAGTCCTGTTGATGTGAACGCTATCTTCAATCTGCGTTTCTATGAAGCCGTCAAAGAAAACTTTGCGACCTTCTATAAAGATGAATTGCAAACAGCTCAAGAAGCTCTCGACAGTTTTGATGTTACCTCAGCTATTGAAGGGATTGATCGGGAGATTGCTAATATTGCTGAGTTTGAAAGAAAAATTGAAGAGGAAAATGAAAAAATAAAAAATGATCCAGAAGGGTATTTCTTTAATCTGGAAACTCTGGCCCGTGCAAGAGAACATGAGTTACAACAAATGCTTAATGATCCGGAGAAGCTGGCGATTCTGAATAAAATGCAAAACCCTAATTATAAAAGTTCTCCAGAGGATGAGTTTTTATACGATCGCTATACGGCCCTCAAAGAAGAAATTAATACCATTCAATCCAAGCAAATGTATAAAGAAAGTCCAAGTTTTCTCATCTCTCATAACAACATGAGTGCTAGTATGAGATTATATGAGCTGGAAAACAGTAAAAGAACTCTTCAGACTATCAAAGATAATGCTGTTTGGTTACCTACTCACGAAAACTTAAAAAAATATTCTCGCAAAGAGATGCGGGAAAATATTCACAAGATATCTGACCTTTTAACACTCAAGGTTCTGCCTCGAAAAGTAAGACTCTCCCTTGATTGGACAGTGAGAGCAAAACATGAGCATTTAACTTACTTTCAAAATCCCTTCGAATGGCACGAAGTCACTTCTCGTGTGACCCCACCTGAGAATAAGATTTCAATGGGCCAGACCATTTATGCCCCTTCGTCCAATCCGGGTTACCAGTTTGGTTTTGGAATGGGAACCTTTGGAAGTGGTAGTGAAAGCGGTCTTTTCTCCATCCCAGGGCTTTAGTCTCCTTTTAACTGCCCTGGCCCTTTTCGAAAACGAAACAAGTTGAACAACACTCCTTGCTTTTATTCGCATTGACGCATCTCACATGCTTTAACTTCAATGCATTTTCTATTAAGCTAGATCCATCAAAATAATAAGGATCGGTAAATGGAATACAATTTTTCTGAGATTGAAGCTAAATGGCAAAAATACTGGGATGAACAAGAGACTTTTAAAACTCTCAACGATTTCTCCAAACCAAAATATTATGTACTTGATATGTTCCCGTACCCATCGGGAGCTGGCCTTCACGTAGGTCACCCAGAAGGTTATACCGCCACTGATATCATGGCCCGCTATAAACGTATGAAGGGTTTTAACGTTCTTCACCCAATGGGGTGGGACTCTTTTGGACTTCCGGCAGAAAACTACGCTATTAAAACCGGAATCCACCCGAACATCACCACAGAACAAAACATTGCTACTTTTAAACGTCAGTTAAAAATGCTGGGCTTCTCATACGACTGGTCTCGGGAGATTGCTACTTCTAACGTCGATTATTACAAATGGACTCAATGGATTTTTGTTCAGCTCTACAATAAGGGACTTGCCTACGAATCAGAAATGATGGTGAACTGGTGTCCAGCTCTGAAAACGGTTCTCGCTAACGAAGAGGTTGTCAACGGTAAGTCTGAAGTAGGAGGACATCCTGTTATCAGAAAACCAATGAAACAATGGATGCTCAGAATTACTGAATACGCTGAACGTCTTCTTGAAGATCTTGATCTTCTTGACTGGCCAGAATCAGTAAAAGAAATGCAACGTGTGTGGATCGGTAAATCAGAAGGAGCTTCTATTCGCTTCCAAGTTGATGGATCCAATGAAGTGATTGAAGTTTTTACTTCTCGTCCGGATACTCTCTTTGGAGCAACTTACATGGTATTAGCTCCAGAGCACAAATTAGTAGACGTAATCACAACTCCAACTCAAAAAGGTGAAATTGATAAGTATCGTGAAGCTACTGCTCTTAAATCAGATCTTGAAAGAACAGAGCTGAATAAAGATAAAACCGGTGCTTTCACTGGTGCCTATGCCATCAACCCTGCTAATGGGGCCAAACTTCCAGTCTATATCGCAGACTACGTTCTGAATACTTATGGTACGGGAGCTATCATGTCAGTTCCTGCACATGATGAACGCGATCATGAGTTTGCCAAGAAGTATAACCTCCCAATTATTGCTGTTGTTAAATCGGATACAGATGTTCAAACGGAAGCTTACGACGGTGATGGAGAGCACATCAACTCTGATTTCCTCAATGGTCTAAATAAGACCGATGCTATTGCCAAAATGATTGCATGGCTGGAAGAGAAGAAAATCGGTGAGAAAAAAGTAAACTATAAACTTCGTGACTGGTTATTCTCTCGTCAAAGATACTGGGGAGAACCATTTCCGATTCTTAAGTACGAAGATGGAACAGTTCGTTGCCTGGATGAAGATGAACTTCCAGTTGTTCTTCCAGATGTTGAAAAGTATGAACCATCTGGAACAGGAGAATCTCCTCTTGCTACCATTGATGAATGGCTGTGGGTAACATGTCCAAAGACTGGTAAGAAGGCCCGTCGTGAAACAAATACGATGCCTCAATGGGCCGGCTCTTGTTGGTACTATCTTCGTTTCTGTGATCCAAGAAATACTGAAAAACCTTGGGATTCAGAAATTGAAAAATACTGGATGCCTGTAGACCTTTACGTTGGAGGAACTGAACATGCGGTTCTTCACCTTCTCTATTCTCGATTCTGGCATAAAGTTCTTTATGATCTAGGCCTTGTTTCCACTAAAGAACCTTTCCACAAGCTGGTGAACCAAGGGATGATTCTAGGAGAAGATGGAGAGAAGATGAGTAAGTCACGTGGTAACGTGATCAACCCTGATTCAGTTGTTCATGAGATGGGTGCTGACACTCTTCGTATTTATGAAATGTTCATGGGACCTCTGGAGAAAGTAAAACCATGGTCAGTTTCTGGCACCAAGGGCGTTTACAACTTCCTTTGTCGTGTTCATCGTTTCTTCTTTGATCCGAATAACTACACTGACAATGAAGATCAAACTAACGTCAGAGAGCTTCATAAACTTATTAAAAAAGTGACTGAAGATATTGAGAACATGCATTTTAATACTGCTATCTCGGCCATGATGATTTTTGTAAATCACATCTATAAAACAGGTAAGGTTTCCAAACAAACGGCTGGCACTTTTGCTCTTCTTATTTCTCCTTTTGCCCCTCATATTGCTGAGGAACTCTGGAGCACACTAGGTCATACCAAGACTCTTGCTTATGAATCTTGGCCAACCTTTGATGCTACTTTAGCAAAAGACGATACTATTACTATGGCCGTTCAGGTAAATGGTAAAACTCGTGCAACCTTTGATGTGCCTGCTGATATTTCAAAAGAAGATTTCTTCGCTATGGCCAAAGCTGATGCAAAACTTGCTAAGTTTCTTGATGGAACTATTGTTAAAGAAATTTATGTTCCGGGAAAAATCTGTAACTTTGTGGTAAAGCCTAACTAAAAAAAAGCCCCGTTTAAAACGGGGCTTTTTTTTAGATAATAGGAAGAAAATGATTGAGGATTGTTAAACCTAAACCGGAGATAACCGGGATAGTAAGGTTATCATCAATGTTGAAAGCCGAGATCAGCTCGGAACCGGCACCAATAAGTCCGGCCACTAAAGAGAAGGTCAACATATCAATGCTCGTCTGCCCCAGGTTGAGGAGATAAAACAAGGTCACAAGATAACAAGTGAAGAATCCGGCCACAAATCCTTGAAGCGATTTATTAGGAAGAATTTTATCCTTTCCATATAAAACTCCAAAAAATGAAGAAACTGGATCTGAAAAAATAAGGAACATAATAGAAATAAGCGCCAGATCTTTTTGATAAAACAAAAGGGAAAGAGCGATGCCTAA
>DATGND010000072.1:0-4245 GCA_035306925.1 Bacteriovoracaceae bacterium
AAACCATTGTTCTCTTCGCACATGCTTGATCTTTCTGAGGAGTCTATCGAGGAAAACTTAGAAATATCGGCGAAATACTTAGAGCGTATGAAACCTCTGGGGATGACCATAGAAATCGAACTAGGAGTCACTGGTGGTGAAGAAGATGGTGTAGATAATACCGATGTGGATAGCTCCAAGCTATATACACAGCCAGAAGAAGTGGCTTATGCTTACGAAGAGTTGAAGAAAGTAAGTGATCTGTTTACCATTGCTGCTGCCTTCGGCAACGTCCATGGGGTATATAAGCCAGGAAACGTCAGTCTGACTCCAGTTATTCTGAAGAATTCTCAGGACTATATCAACGAGAAGTTCGGCACAACTGGCAAGCCCGTCAATTTTGTTTTCCACGGCGGTTCAGGTTCAAGCCAGGAGGAAATAAGAGAAGCCATCTCTTATGGTGTGATCAAAATGAATATCGACACAGATATGCAGTGGGCATTCTGGGAAGGTGTGAAGAACTTCTACGAAGATAAAAAAGATTATCTTCAAGCACAACTGGGTAACCCAGAAGGTCCGGAAGCACCTAATAAGAAATACTATGATCCTCGCGTTTGGTTGAGAGCTGGTGAAGAGAATTTCATCAAGAGATTGAAGATCTCGTTTGAGGATCTGAACTGTATTAATAGAAACGCTTAAAAAATATTTTCGGGGTCGCTCTAGTCGACCCCGAACTTTAGGTCTATAGTGCTGACCTATGACCAATATAATTCTCCTTCTGTTGTGCCTTCTGATAGGTCTACTTCTTCAAAAAAATAAAGCTCTCCCTAAAGATGCCCATGTGGCCCTTAATTCAGTGATTCTTCATGTTCCACTTCCTGCGATTGCTTTACTCAATATTCCCCGTATTAATTGGGAAGTTTCTCTTGCTTCTTTGTTTCTTGTTCCTTGGATCATTTTCCTACTTGCTCTTTCTATCTTTCCACTCTTAGGAAAAATATTTTCCTGGGATAAAAGAACTGTTGGTTGTTTGATTCTTACAGCAGGGTTAGGTAACACCTCCTTTGTTGGGTTTCCCGTAGTAGAAGCCTTCTTTGGAAGGGAAGCCATTAAGTATGCCGTCTTTCTTGATCAATCCGGCTCATTTCCCATTGTGACTGTTTTAGGTATTTGGGTTGCGACGAAATATTCATCAGGATCAATGAGGGCAGGGGAGTTAGTTAAAAAAGTTTTTCTCTTTCCACCTTTTATGGCCTTCCTCGTTGCCTTTATTCTTGGCTTCTTTAATTGGGAAGCACAGGGAATGGTAGAAGACATTCTTAATAAAATGGCCGTGACTCTCACTCCTCTGGCCTTAGTTTCAGTGGGATTACAGTTAAGATTTAAAGAATTAGCAGGAGAATTTCGCCCACTCGTGATGGGGTTAGGTTATAAATTATTACTTGCTCCTCTTCTTATTTTTTCAACTTTCTACTTTGTAAGTTTACCGAAAATGATCTTTGATGTTGCAGTGATTGAAGCAGCAATGGCACCTATGATCACAGGGGCCATCATTGCATCAAGCTATTCACTTAACGTGAGGCTTTCAGGCTTGATGGTTGGAATTGGCGTTTCCTTATCTTTTCTTACATTGATTATGTGGTATTACATCCTTATGTAATCCCTAGAGAATTGCCCTTTCTTAACTCATTTCTAACAATTAATTACAAGTCGGATTTTATATAGACGACTACTTTCATTCCTTGACACAATTTTCGATACCCAATGCTTTAGATCAAGGAGAAGATAATGAAATTTTTAAAGCACGGAATGCTCCTCACAACATTAGCTCTTACCAGTGCTGCCTGGACATGTTCAATCGATGGTAAGGAAGGGTTTCTACCAGAAAATGATATGTATATTCCTGCTAACGTTAAGACGACTGGTGGAATTACAGAAGCCGAATTTAATCGCGTAATTGATAAAGCTGAAGCTATCTATAGACCTATTATTGAGTCTCACGGTGCACGCCTTGAAGTCACTCGTAACTGGGAAGATGGAACAGTAAACGCTTATGCTCAGCAGATTGGAAAAACATGGCGTGTAGCTATGTTTGGTGGTCTTGCTCGTCATAACACAATTACTTCAGATGGCTTTGCTCTTGTTCTTTGTCATGAAATCGGCCACCACATTGGTGGAGCTCCTAGGAAAGGAAACTTCTGGGGTGGAACAAGCTGGGCTTCAAACGAAGGGCAAGCAGATTACTTTGCTAACCTCAAGTGTTTAAGACGTGTTTGGCAAGATGAAGATAACGCTGCAGTAGTAGCAAAAATGGAAGTTCCTGAAGCTGTATCTAAAGCATGTGGTGAGCAGTGGACATGGAATCACGATTACAATATTTGTATCCGTGGAACAATGGCCGGCTATTCAGTTTCTCGTCTTTTCCATGATGGAACAGGAAGAAATCTTCCAGACGTTACAACACCAGATCCTCGTGTTGTGACTACAACAAATCACAATCACCCTGATTATCAGTGTCGTCTAGATACTTATTTCCAAGGTTCTCTATGTAATGTTGATTACACTCAAGATGTATCATCAACTGATGAGTTCGTTGGAACTTGTAATATCGCTTCAGGTGATACAGTTGGTAACAGACCACACTGTTGGTTCAAGCCTAGCGCTCAATAATCAATAAAAATAAAAACACACATGGGCAGGAGAAATCCTGCCCTTTTTATTTTCGAGAGGTAAGAATGAAAAAATTACTTTTAGCGACTCTTATGGGGTTAACAATGAATGCGCTTGCTTGTTCAGAAGATGGAACAGGCGGATTCTTTCCTGAAAATGACTGGAATATTCCAGAGACCTTTCAAGGAGGACTTTCGGAAGAGCAGTTTAACAAAGTGATTGATCACTATGTTGCGATATATGCTCCTAAAATCGAAGAGCTTGGAGGAAAGCTCAATGTTTCACGTGGTTGGAAAAACGGAACAGTGAATGCCTCTGCTCAAAGAATTGGAAAGATTTATCAAGTGAATATGTTCGGAGGTCTTGCCCGCCATCCGGAAATTACTGAAGATGGGTTTGCTTTGGTTCTTTGTCACGAAATCGGTCACCATATCGGCGGAGCTCCTAAAGTAGGTGGGCTTCGTGGTGTACTTATGAAGTGGGCCTCTAACGAAGGGCAGTCGGATTACTTTGCTTCTTTAAAGTGTCTTCGTGAAGGTTTTAAAAATGATGATAACCAGACCATTGTAAGCGAAATGAATGTCCCTGCAATGGTGAAGAATTCATGTGATCGTGTTTACGCCAATGCTGATGAATCGGCTGTCTGTCAGCGAATTGCGATGGCCGGGGCCAGTGTATCAAATCTATTTGCGGCCATGAGAGAAGAGCAGCCTGCAAAATTTGAGACTCCAAGTAAGGCCGTGGTGAAGAAAACAGATCATAACCACCCTCATTTTCAGTGTCGTCTAGATACTTATTTCCAAGGTGCTCTTTGTGATCGTCCTCTTGATGAGGCCCTTTCACAAAAAGATGCTGTTACCGGAACTTGTCACCCAGCTAATGGAGACAAAATCGGTACACGTCCACTTTGCTGGTTCAAACCATAATTTCAACCAAAACCACTACCAAAAGGTACGGCGTACCTTTTGGTAGTGGTTTTATTAATCAATGTAATCTGAGTTTTTGTAGAATTTTACTTCTGGATTCTTTTCCTGGCAGAGTTTTAAATCCCATTCGGTTCTTACAGCATAACAAATTCTTCCATGACTATCTTCCATAATGACTGAAGAGTAATCACGACAGAACTGATCTTCTTGTTTTTTATCTTTGAATTTCAACCATCGAACTCCTTCCCAAGGAACTGGCTCGTAGGTGGCAGGAACAGAATATTCATCTTCCAGGCGATATTTCACCACTTCAAATTGAAGAGAACCAACAGCGCCAAGAAGCTTTTCATTAGTCGTACGACGAATAAAAAGCTGAGTGGCCCCTTCTTCGGAAAGTTGAGCAAGTCCTTTTTCAAGGTGTTTGGCCTTCATCGGATCTTTCGCTGTTACTCTCATGAATAATTCCGGAGCAAATGATGGGATACCAGTGTAGCGGATTTTTTTCTTACCTAAAGTGAAGGTATCACCGATGGCATACTTTCCAGTATCGTAGAGCCCGATAATGTCTCCTGGGTAGGCCTCTTCGGCAATATCTCTATCTTGGGCCTGGAAAATAAGGGGAGTGGCAATCTTAATCTCTTTACCACTTCGGACGTGATAGATTTTATCA
>DATGND010000073.1:0-8164 GCA_035306925.1 Bacteriovoracaceae bacterium
TTATTATCAATCACACTTGCGCGATGTTGAGGGCCAATATTAATCGTTTGATTAGAAAGACGTGGTGTACAACGAAAAAAATAGAAAGACTGAAAGATCATTTAGAGATCTTTCAGTACTATTATAATGAGATTTACCTTAAAGGCTTAACACCAATATAAGGGGGCAGTTAGACTAGATTTCGGGAGCTAGGTAGACTTCTATATCTGGGTCGAATTCATCCCGTAGAATGGCCCTAATGGCCTCTAAAGTCCCGCTAGTAGAACTCGGACAAGTCCCACATGCACCCTGATACTTAACAATAAGAACATTGTCCTTAAAATCAACTACAGCAAGGTCTCCACCATCGCCCTGAAGTCCTGGTCTGATTCTTTGGTCAAGAATCTCTTCAATTTTTCTCATTTCAGGAGTGAGGCTGGCCCTTCTAGCTTCTTCAGGATCATAAACTTTGAAGTTGGCATCATGATCATCAATAAAGTTTTCGATGCATGTCTGCACTGCCGGCTCAAGGTTTTCCCAGTCTTCAAAGCTAAACTTTGAGATGGTAATCACATTCTGGAAAAAGTGGATTTGATCCACTCCACGAAGATCGAATAGAGCTGCGGCCAGAGGAACATCCTGGCAGTCCAGAGGTGTCTTAAAAGAAGCTTTACCTTCAACTTTCACATCTCGATCGAGAATGAACTTGAGGGCATTGGGGTTTGGTGTTGGCTGAATTGTAATATCAACTATAGACATATATTTTTCTCTCTAGAAAAAAGATCTTACTTTTTCTAATGCTTTGTAAAGAAGATCAATATCTTCTTTGTTGTTATAAATGGATAGAGAAGCTCGACAAGTTGCTGGTACGTTAAAGAACTTCATCAGCGGTTGAGCGCAGTGATGTCCTGTTCTGATGGAGATGCCTTCTTTATCAATAAGAGTCGCTATATCATGAGGGTGGATGCCCTCAAGTCCAAAAGAAATGACACAGGTTTTATTTTTCGCCGTTCCGTAGATTTTTAGTCCAGAAATTGTAGAAAGCTTTTCTGTAGCGTAAGCAAGAAGCTCCATTTCGATTTCGTGAATTTTATCCATTCCAATTTTCTGGATATAGTCCACAGCTGCACCTAAAGCGATGACAGAAGCAATAGGGGGAGTTCCCGCTTCAAATTTATGAGGAAGATCGTTGTAGGTGGTTTTTTCAAAAGTCACCACATCAATCATATCTCCTCCACCCTGGTAAGGGGGCATCTTCTCAAGAAGTTCCATCTTTGCATAAAGAACACCAACTCCTGTTGGGCCAAACATTTTGTGCCCTGAGAAGGCATAGAAATCGCAATCAATATCCTGAACATCCACTGGAGCGTGGGCAATTCCTTGGGCCCCATCAATGAAGATGATGGCATTGTGCTGATGAGCAAGTTTGGTCATCTCTTTAATCGGAAGTATCGTTCCTAGAGCATTTGAAATATGGGCCACAGAAACAATCTTGACGTTATTTTCTTTGAGTAATTTTTCATACTCAGAAAGAATAATTTCTCCTTCCTGATTAATAGGGATAACTTTAATCTGAGCATCCACTGCTTCAGCGGCCAACTGCCAGGGAACAATGTTTGAGTGGTGCTCTAGCTGACTAAGAAGGATAACATCTCCTGATTTTAGGAAAGTTCTGGCGTAGCTTGCGGCCACCAGATTAATTGAGTCAGTGGTCCCTTTCGTCAAAATGATCTGGCGTCTGTCAGGTGCATTAATTAATTTTTGTAGTTTGTCGCGAGTGGCTTCAAACTTGGTGGTGGCATTTTCAGATAGCCAATAAAGTCCACGGTGTACGTTACTGGTTTCTTTTCTGTAATAGCGATCTATTTCATCGACCACACTCACGGGTTTAAGGGTAGTGGCCCCACTGTCCAAGTAGACTACAGGAGCGCCATTTACCAGTTGGTTTAAGACTGGGAAGTCACTACGGTATGGGTTATTTTCAATGAGACTCATATTATTCACCTATACTAAATTTTCTCCCAAGACCTTTTAAAACAAGTTCAGATATTTTTTGTCTTAGATCAGAATTATTAATTTTCGTAACAACTTCCAGGGCAAAACCATTGGCCAGTAGAGTACGAGCGCGATCAGGCTTGATTCCTCTTGCCTGGAAATAAAATAATTCTTCATCAGACATCTGGCCGGTAGTAGAACCATGGGAACACTTCACATCGTCAGCGAAAATTTCAAGCTGAGGCTGTGAATGAATCTGGGCCTTTGGCGAGAGAAGAAGGTTTCTATTAATTTGGGAGCTTGCCACTCTTTGGGCCTGGGGATGAATATGAATCTTCCCTGTGAAAACTCCTTTACTGGTATCAGATAAAATCCCTTTGGAGATTTGATCTGATGTGGTGTCAGCACTCAGGTGATTAATCACCGTTGATAGATCAGAGTGCTCACTCTTATCCGTTAAAAAGAGAGAATAACTTTCTGCATGAGATCCTGACTCAAGAAGGTTAGTCTCTGTGTTTTTTCTAATGACTTTTCCATCTAGATGGAAAGCTAAATGAGAGTAGCTAGCATCTCGGGCCACGCTGGAATAAACATGAGCGTGATGAAGAGCATTGCTGGTTCCTAGGTCCACTTGAATGTGCTCAAGTTTGGCCCCTGCTAAAACTTGAATATGAGTTTCAGCAATGGAAGCGTATTCACTAACTGAACCGGTATAATTTTCTAAAAGTGAAAGTTTTGAAAAGGGATTAAGCTTAACAAAAACCAGTGGAGCATGGATGCCAGAAGTGGTGGCCATATGATTGATTACCAAAGGGGCAATCACTTCGTGGTTCTTATCAACTTCAATTAAAATCGCATCATTAATAAATGAGTGATGAAGACTTCTTAACCCATGATCAAAAGCAAGTTCTTGAGTAAGAGGATGCTTCTCATCGATTTTAGTTACTTTGATTCCTGGGATCTCTTTGATTGTGACAAGGTAGCCATTTTCAAAAGTTATATCGGCGTTCATCACTTCTTGAGATTCAGAAGTTGAAGAGAAGGATAAACCATCAAGAAACTTATCAAACTTTGTATACAGATAGTATTCAGGATCGAGCTGAAGTCCGGAGCTTTTAAGAGTGTCAATTCCCTTGGAGTTGATCTGTCCAAAACTTCTTAATGATTTCTCTAACAGACGTTCTACATTCATTAGGAAACTCCCTGAGTAAGCCAATCATAGCCTTTCTCTTCAAGTTCTAAGGCCAGAGACTTGTCTCCAGACTTAATAATTTTCCCTTTATAAAGAACGTGAACATAGTCAGGCACAATATAATCAAGAAGACGCTGATAGTGCGTAACTAAAACGGTGGCATTAAAACGTGACTTAAGAGAGTTTACTCCTTTGGCCACAATTTTAAGAGCATCAATATCTAGTCCTGAATCCGTTTCATCTAGTAAGGAAAGGCGAGGATTAAGAACATGCATTTGAAGAATTTCATTCTTTTTCTTTTCTCCTCCAGAGAAACCTTCGTTAACTGATCTTTGAAGGAAGGCAGGGTTCATTTCAAGGATCTCAAGCTTTGGCCTTAAAAACTTCATGAACTCTTCATCATCCATTTTGTCTAGCCCTTGGTGGGAGCAGATTTCGTTGAAGGATTCTTTTAAGAAAGTAAAGTTTGATACTCCAGGAACTTCAATAGGGTATTGGAAGCCAAGAAAGATTCCTTCTTGAGCTCTTTCACTAGGTTCCAGGTCAAAAAGGTTTTTCATCTTACCATTGATTTCATAGAGGATTTCTCCACTTGTTACTTCATAAGAAGGATGTCCTGCGATCACTTTTGAAAGAGTTGATTTCCCTGAACCATTGGGTCCCATAATAGCGTGTACTTCACCTTTTTTGATGGTGAGATTGATGCCATTTAAAATAGGTTTTCCGTCAACTTCAGCAACTAAATTTTTAATTTCAATCATTTTATTATCCTACGCTATTTTCTAGTTTCATTTCGATTAACTTTACTGCTTCCACAGAGAATTCAAGAGGAAGTGTCTTAAATACATCCTTACAAAAACCATTCACAATCAGTGAAACTGCTTTCTCAGAACTAAATCCACGAGACTGAAGATAGAAGATCTGATCAGCACTGATTTTAGAGGTGGTAGCTTCGTGTTCCACCATGGCCGTGTTATTTTTCACATCAATGTATGGAAACGTATTGGCCGCGCACTTATCACCGATAAGCATGGAATCACACTGAGAGTAGTTACGGGCACCGGTTGCACTTGGCATAATCTTAACAAGACCTCGGTATACGTTTTGTGATTCTTCTGCAGAAATACCTTTGGAAACAATAGTTGATTTGGTGTTTTTCCCTATATGAATCATCTTCGTTCCGGTATCGGCCTGCATTTTATTATTAGTCAGGGCCACAGAATAGAATGAACCTTGAGAGTTCTCTCCTAGAAGAATACAAGATGGGTATTTCCAGGTGATCGCACTACCGGCCTCAACTTGAGTCCAGGAAATCTTAGAGTTTTTCCCCTTACAGATTCCTCGCTTCGTTACGAAGTTATAGATACCGCCTTTACCTTCTTTATCTCCGGCGTACCAGTTCTGAACGGTTGAGTATTTAATTTCAGCATCATCTAAAGTGATAAGTTCAACGATCGCAGCATGTAGTTGGTTTTCATCTCGCTTAGGAGCTGTACAACCTTCCAGATAGTTCACGTAAGAACCTTCATCCGCAATGACAAGAGTTCTTTCAAACTGACCAGTTTCTCTAGCATTAATTCTGAAATATGTTGAAAGATCCAACGGACATGTCACTCCCTTAGGGATGTAGACAAATGATCCGTCTGAGAAGACTGCAGAGTTTAGTGCTGCATAGAAGTTATCTGTATAAGGAACAACGGTACCGAGATATTTCTTTACCAGGTCCGGATATTTTTCAATGGCTTCACTGATAGAGCAAAAAATCACTCCCACTTTTTCCAGTTCTTCCTGATGGGTTGTTCCTACTGAAATAGAATCAAAAACCGCATCAACAGCTACACCTGTTAAGCGCTTTTGTTCAGACAATGGAATACCTAGCTTTTCGAAAGTTTCCAGTAGTTCAGGATCAACTTCATCTAAAGAAGCATAAGTTTCCTTGGCCGTTTTAGGGCGGGCGTAATAGTAAAGATCCTGGAAATCAATCTCTGGAATTTCACAATACTGCCATTTCGGATGTTTTAAAGTAAGCCAATGTCTAAAGGCCTTAAGACGAAATTCTAAAAGCCATTCTGGTTCTTTTTTTCTTTCAGATAAAAGTCTAATGATGTCTTCATTGAGACCTTTAGGAAACTCTTCCACCTCAATGTCGGTGACAAAGCCGTACTTGTAATCATTTTTTAATTTGTCTTCAATTTTCATCTTATGCCTTATCAACTAGGGGACAGTGTTCTACTTTTTTCTCAGGGAGTTTTTTTAAGGCCAGGAGATTGTCTGAGGCCAAAAGCTCTTCTAAGGAAAGTGCACTAAAAATATTTATAAGATAGTCATTTAAACGTTTAATGGGCTGGCCAATATTGCACTTGTGAAAGAGATCACAGGGACCTTCATGACAGTCCATAATAAAACTTTTCCCTTCAATAAGTTCTGCCAGCTCATAGTAGCTAACTTGGGAAAGGTCACAATCTAGCTCGTAACCACCCTTTACGCCCTTGATAGAGCGCAGGAGCCCCTTGTTATTCATCTGTTGCATGACTTTAGCTGTGGTATCAAAGGGGGTATGAAAACGATCGCAAACTTCGCGGGCAGTCGTCAGCTCGCCAGGAGCTTTCTCCTTCATGAAGTTTAATACCATTAATGCATATTCGAATTTTCTCGATATTTTAACCATAAAATACGCCAAGATTTAACTTATTTTACTAATTTTTCCGTGATCCTACCTTAAATAAGGTGAAAAATCACGTATTTTAAGGGTCTTTTTAATAAATATTTCAGGGTTTTAAGGAAACTAGTCGATAGGAAATTTATGAAATTCATCCTCTTTTTCATGATGAGTCTCGGAGTAAGTGCTCAGTCCCTCGATTTCTTACCTCGGGGCGATAAACTTACTCGGGGATTTGATTTCACTAGAGATATCATTAGCGATAAATATCTTGCTGGGCCTTACCTTATTTATGACTGTGAAGATCAGCATTGGGTTTGCGTGGTTGAGGAAAACTATCAACAGTGTAAAGATCAGCGAGCGAAGGATATTCGTCAGGATAAAGTTCATGCACGATGTGCACCTATTGCAGAATTTGATGTGAAGTTCAGTTGTTTTCAGGAACAGCTAAGACTAGTGGGGAATGTGGATCCCACCAAACTCTGTGTCCTGGAAAATTGGAAACGCAAAGAAATTACTCTTGATTAAGATAAAGAAAAATAGCAATCAGTAGAAAAATGGCAGTAGCAATGACTGCTAAGATTTCCTTTTTCTTCTTGTCTTTATCTTCTTTGGATACAGATGATTTGGGCCTTCTTGGGGCCTTTATTTGCTTAGTTTCTAGCTCTAAGGTACTGGTCTTTTCCCTCGATGATTCCTTAGGGGCTGAATGGACTGGAGTTGCCGGCCTGCGGGGCGCTTGAGAACTCTCATCTGTTAAATCAATGGTTACAGTGGCCGCACCGATCACTAAAGGAAGAGAGTTGAGATAAAAAGTTTTTTCATTGGGTTTGAGTCTTTGACCATCAATGGTGACACCATTTGTGCTGCCAAGATCAGTGATATAAATCTTTCCGTCTTCAACTTCTATTAAACAGTGTTTCCGTGACATGGATTCATGGTTGATCACGATATCACACTGAGAAGATCTTCCAATTGTTGCAGTATCTGTCTTTAACAGATGCTCTTGCGGTTCTTCATTGAATATGGTCGTAATAACTTTCATAAGGTTTTAAAGCTTCTATATAGAATCCACGCTAATAAGACTAAACCAGTCAGCAAAAACAAAGAGAGCAGAGACTTCATGAAACCTGTTGATTCGTCTTTCTTTGGTGCTGGCCTATGAGTAATAGGATTACGAGGTCCTTTAACTCGAGGTGGAGATTTAGTAATCTTTCGGGTTTCAATAATATCTTTTTCTAAATCTATTCTCGCAATTCTAATAGTTGAAGTAAAGTCATGATTTACTTCTTGTGACTCAATTTTACTTGCATCAACTGGTGTCACCTTATTGCTGATATCGCAGTCAAGAGTTGCTATCTTGATAGAAGCATCAGGTGGTATTTTCGTTTTTGCCATTGGAGGAATTTTCGTTCCATTGATAATAATACCGTTGGAGCTTTTGAGATCTGTTATATAAAACTCACCTTCAATGAGTTCAATTTTACAGTGTCTTCTGGAAATAGAGGAGTGAGGGATTACCAGATCAGCAACATCTTTTGCTCGTCCAAGAATCACACTCGTTTTTTTTGTATTAAGATCCAAAATCTTATCAAATTCAATCTGAACAGAGATACGCATTTTGTTACATTCTCTCCGGAGCCTTAATTCCCAATAATTCTAAACCTGTCTTCAAAGTTTTTGAAACGGCATTCGATAATAGAATCCTTGAAGATTTAACCGGTTCACTTGCAGGACCTACCGGGCATTCTGCATAGAAGCTATTATAGGCACGTGCCAGATCATAAATATAAGCGGTAAGTGCAGAAGGACGATAGTTGGTGGTGGCCTGTTCAACAGCGTGATTAAAGTTCATCAGAAGTGCCACAAGTTCTTTTTCTTGTTTCTCTATGATTTTTACTTCTTGTTGAGTCGGTTCACCCAGTTTTTTTAGCATAGAATTAATTCTTGCGCAGACATACTGAGCATAGGGCCCCGATTCACCATCTAGCTTTAACCATTCCTGCATATCAAAAACGATTTTCTTAGATGGATCAATACGGGTCATTCCGTATTTAATAGCACCTTTGGCCACTGTTTGAGCAGTTTCTTCAATTTCTTCAACACTCCACTCATTTTGGTAGCGAGAAAGGTACTGATCCTTAATCATGGCCACCATATTATCAATGAGAGACTGGAGAGGAACAATATTTCCTTTACGGGAACTCATGGCCCCATCTGGAAGTTCAACAAAGTCATACTGAAGGTGGTAGCAGTTCTTGGCCTGTTCAAAGCCCATCAGCTCCAGAGTTTTGAAGACCTGTTTAAAGTGGTGTTCCTGGCGTTTATCTACTACGTAG
>DATGND010000074.1:0-4163 GCA_035306925.1 Bacteriovoracaceae bacterium
TCAGCTCAATCTTCCAGAAAAAAAACTCAAAGTAGATCTTCTCTGGGAGCGCTGTTTTCTCCTTCCGCACTAAGGATTCTCAATACTTAAGCTCCATGTAAAAGGGAACAAAGACTATGCTTTGCTTCTTACTTATGGTAAGTAAGCGCCATGGCCCACGAATATTTTAAGAAAGAAAATTACCAGAGAAAACCTGAATGGCTTAAAGTCCAACTCCCTCAAGGTAAGGACTATAAAGAAATTCGGGACAACATGCGCACTAAAGGTCTTGCCACTGTTTGCGAAGAGGCCCGTTGCCCTAACCTTTCTGAATGTTGGAGTGCTCGGACCGCTACAGTGATGATTTTGGGAGACACTTGTACTCGCGCTTGTAAATTCTGTAACGTTAAAACCGGTAACCCTAAAGGCTTTATCAACCAAGACGAAATCATTAATACTTCCAAAATGGTATCAATGATGAATCTTCGTTATATCGTCATTACTTCCGTTGATAGAGATGATCTTCCTGATCATGGTGCAGGTCACTTTGCTTCAGTCATTAAGCAAGTTCATGCTGATCATCCGGAGACTAAAGTTGAAGTCCTGATTCCTGACTTTGGCGGCGTTGAAGAACGCATGAGAGTACTGGCCGATGCGAATCCTTTTGTGATTGCTCAAAACGTTGAAACAGTAAAACGCCTCACCCATCCCGTGCGAGATCCACGAGCAAGTTATGAACGCACTCTAAGCTGTTTAAAGTTTTACAAAGAAAACTATCCTCATATTCAAACCAAAACATCATTGATGGTAGGTCTAGGCGAAACTTGGCAAGAAATCCAGGAAGCTCTGGAAGACATTCGTGCTCACAAAGTAGACATCATCACTTTCGGTCAATACCTTCAGCCAAGTAAGCGTCATCTCAATGTTGAGAAGTACTATAGTCCTGAAGAATTTGAAGAACTCAAGCGTATGAGTCTAAAGCTTGGTTTTAAATTCGTAGCTTCTGGCCCATTAGTTCGTTCTTCATACAAGGCCGGAGACTTCCTTGATTATGTTGAGTCAGTAGAGAAGAAATAATGAATATCAATTTAACTTTAAGTGATTTTGATTTAAATGAATCAAACCTCTCTTGGGTTAACGATAACACTCTCATTGTTCGTAAATGGAACTGGGAGTATTCTTTCGCACACAAGTTTCAAAAAAAGAGTGTGGAGCTTGTGCAAGAACATGCTGGCCTTCATGTCTTTATCTGCACTTCTCATCCTCATGTTCTCACCAATGGCCGCGGTCTTCAAAAACCTCGAAAAGGTGAAGAATTTAAATTAGTAGATTTTAAGCCGGAAAACTATCCGAGCCTTCCCTTCCCGCTTCATCAAATTGAGCGTGGAGGAGGTCTTACTTTTCATCATCCGGGACAATTTATTTTCTATCCTATCACGCGCCTTAATCCTAAAGCTTTGAGTCTTTCCAAAATGACTGATGAGATTTTTGACTTCTCCATAGAAATCTTAAAGTCATGGGGTGTTGAAGATCTCGGCCACGAAAATAAATTACTTGGTCTATGGTGGAAGAATGATAAGAAACTTGCTTCCATGGGAATTGCCATTGAAAAACTTGTGACCTTTCACGGAATGGCACTCAATCTTTATCAAGACCCACAAATGAAGAGCGCACTAGCACTCCTCAATCCTTGTGGTCTTTCCAGTGATATTTATATTTCAGCAGAAGAGCTTATTACCTTGCCGGAAAATGCTCAGGATAAATTCTGCGATGAATTTCTAGAGAAGGTAAAGAATGGCTGGCTCTAGTTTTGGAACACTTTATCGCATCACTACTTTTGGAGAATCTCATGGAGAAGCTCTGGGAGTGATTATTGATGGGATGCCATCCAATATCGAGGTCAACCTTGAAGAGCTTCATGCAGAACTCCTTCGTCGAGCTCCAGGACAACATGCTATTCACACTAATCGTCGTGAAGATGATCGTCCTAAAATTCTGTCCGGTGTTTTTGAAGGGAAAACCTTAGGAACTCCCATCTGTGTTATCGTTGAGAATACCAATCAGCGCTCCCAAGATTATGATAAATTAAAAGATTCTTATCGCCCTGGTCATGCTGATAAAACCACAATGATGAAGTATGGAATCAGAGATCATCGTGGCGGTGGTCGTGCTTCCGGACGCGAAACTCTGGCCCGCGTGATCGGCGGTTATTTTGCTAAGAAGTTTCTCACTTCCATGAGCTTCTATGCCTATATTAATCAAGTTGGACCTTACAAGCTGGAGAAGACCATTACTCATGGAACTCCTCGCGGGGAAATTAATATTCCTGATAAAACTCTCACTAAAGAAGTCATCAGTTTTCTACAAGACTGCAAAAGTAAGGGTGAATCAGCTGGTGGAATTGTAAGACTTTCCATCACTGGTGTCCCTGCTGGTTTAGGAGAGCCGGTCTTTGATAAATTGAAGGCCGATCTTGCCAAGGCCATGCTTTCTATTCCGGCCTGTGTAGGCTTTAGCCTAGGCTCGGGCTTTACCATGGCCCAGATGAAAGGAAGTGAAGTGAGTTCTGACTCCAAACATTTTGGAGGAATGGAAGGCGGAATTTCCAATGGTGAAGAAATCAGTATTGATCTTGCTTTCAAAGCTCCTTCAACTATTGGAGAGAAGGCACGTGAAGGTCGTCATGACCCTTGTATTCTCCCAAGAGTCATTCCTGTAGTAGAGGCCATGGCCGCTATCACTTTAGCAGATCATTTCCTTCGTCAGTCTGCTTACTCTCTTTCTCTGCCTTCAAATAAAGATCAGTAATACTAATTATTCCTGATTGATGGGAAAGTAGCCCTGGAATTTCTTCCTCGCTCTCTTCTAGAACTTGATTCTTCAGATCTTTCCACTTCCAATATTTCTTGTGATGGTAAGCACCTTTTTTATTCGCAACAAGTCCTGAACTATTAACGGCCATTCCTTGCTCCGTAAAAAGGTTCTCCCCAAGCTTTACATACTTTTGATTAGAAAGACTCACATGATAAAGAGTTGGGAAAATATCCTCATGAGACCCAAAATTGTTCTTATCGTAATGATTCGGTCTAATCCCCTCCGGAGCATAAATGTAAAAAGGTACGGCGTACCTTTTGAACTCTTCATCGGAGCCTACACCTTTGGCGATCCAGTAAGAGTGATCCCCTGTTAAGGCCACAACTGTTTTATTTCCAAGAGCGGACTTTTTAATTCGAGAAATAAATTCTCCTGCTTTGTGATTAGAATATTGAAGGCCTCTAAAGCGCAGATAGGCCATTTCCTTACTGACGGTGAACTTACTAAGCATCTCGTCAGTGAACTCCAGTGGAAGAGCTTGATAGGTTTTAGGAACTTCAAATGGAGGATGATTTGAAGTGGTTAATACAACAAAGAGCTGAGGCTGATCAGCAGTCTTTAATTTTTCTTCAATGAATGTATAAAGGTATTCATCAAAGATACCCCATTCATTTCCTAAGTTTTCACCTAAAAGATTGTTGAGTTCAGGGATAGCTTCCTTAATCTCATCAGCTCCCCAGAGATGATCATAATTTTGAACCGTTAGATATTTTCCAAGATCGCGCCACCCCAGTTTTCCACCATAAACAAAGTGGGTCTCATATCCCTGCTCTTGATAAGGCAAGTTTCCTGAAGAACGAAGATGAGTTTTCATAAACTCTGACTCAGATAAAAAACGAGCTCCTGGACGAATGACTTGAGAAGTTGCAATTGAAACAATACTCCCGATGGTTCCATTCTCTGCAGGTAGAAAGTTTTTAAAAAGAATATCCTGATCTAAATGCGGCTTCAAATCACCAAGGAGATTAAAAGTCTCTGAGTTTTGATCATTCCAGTAACTCCCAAAACTTTCCATAACTAGTAAAATCACATGAGGCTTAACCTCTTCTAACTTAGGATTATAAGCCGTGGTATGGATTAAAGAATGAACAAGATTCGGGCCAGGCTTTTTATTAAAAGCTTTTTCATAGGCTTCTTGCCAGGAGGAAAAACCCAATCTTTTTAAATAATCAAAATTTCCTCTGCCAAAGGTTTTTCTAATCTTATAGGCACGATTAAGGCTAAGAGGACCATTAATAGAGATCTTATTGATAAAATCAACTTTGGAAATATGAGCATCTTCAATGGAAAGAGGTAGTCGTGTGAAGTTT
>DATGND010000075.1:0-5858 GCA_035306925.1 Bacteriovoracaceae bacterium
CTATTACGCCCTGTAAAAAAGTAATGAATTCCTATAGTTAAAGATGAGTTACGCAGAGGGGCAAAACCTCCAGTTTGCGAATGCAAAAACTAAGAATTCCTACCCCAAAAGCCGATAAAGAAAAAAGGATCTTGAAAGGAATCGAGGTCATTAGTCCTAGGAATTCTATGAAAGCGAAATCTTTTTTAACCCTCTTTACTCTTTTTAGCTTGGTCAGTTGTGCTCACAGAACGTCTCCGGTAGTTCTGAGTAGTGATCAGACGGAGAAGCTGAATAGGGAAGCTCTAACCTTGGCCAGCTCTCGACTAGCAACCATGGTTGGACAGGCAAAAAATAATCCAGAGATTAAAAATTATTTAGCTTCTGATTTATTCTTAAAGGCCAATATGTCTCTTCTAAGAGGGGATTACACCACCTCTTCAGAACTCTTCAAGCACCTTTATCATCTCGTTCCGGAAGATACCTACGTTCAAAAGAAATATTCCATTTCTCTTATTAGAGGAGGAGAGCTTTCCATTGCGGAAAAAGTTCTGGAAGGTCTGTGGGAAAAAGAAAAAGAAGAAAGAGTAGGTCTTATTCTGGCCGGTGTTTATACGGGAATGGATAAGGAAGATGAGTCCATTAAAATTTATAAACAAATTCTAGCAATAAATAAAAATAACGAAGATGCCTGTGTCTTTTTAAGTAAAGGCTATGTGGTTAAGAAGCAAACGGATAAAGCTGTTTCTCAATTAAAGAGTTGTTCAAAGGCCAATCCTAAAAACGGTATGTATGACTTTTATTTAGGAAAGCTCTATCAGGATCTAGGAAAAAAGAAAGAGGCCTTAGCATCCTATAGGTCATCTATTAAAAAGCAACCTTCTCTAGGAGCTTCAGTTGCCGCCTTAGGTTCTATGTACGAAGAAATGGAAAATCATCCCAAGGCCGTGCAGATTTATAAAAATCATTTAAAGAAATATCCTAAGGACAGAGAGATTCTCAGTCGCGTAGTTAATACACTTTTTCTTATGGAAAAATATGAGGAAGTGATTAGCTTTGCTGAGGTTTTAAGTGATTTGGATGCGGATAATTTAAATCTAAAAGTGAAGTTGGGTGTTCTTTATACAGACACTAAACAATATCCGAAGGCCATTGGAGTCTTTAAAGATCTTCTGAAGGCCGCTCCGGATTCTGATAAGGTTCTCTATTATCTGGGGGCCATTTATCAGGAAGTAAAAAACTTTGAGAATTCGATTGAATACTTCAGCAGGATTACTCCTCAGAGTGGGCTCTATAGCGACAGCTCTCTGCAAGTGGCCAATATGCTTTCTCATCTGGCCCAAGTGGAAGGGCAGAATTCAAAGTGGTATTCCTCTTTTATTGAGCACGTAGATAAAAAGTTGGAGGAAATTGAAGAGATTAAGCTTGAACTAAGTGTCGTGAAGGCGAGTTTCTTTGAGACCTTCGGGGATTTCGATAAGGCTTCCGAGGCTTTGAGTCTAGTGAAAGATGATAAGAAGTTTAGTGATCAGCATGTCTACTATCTAGCTAGTCTTTTAAATAAAGTTGAAAAATTTGAAGAGTCAAATCAACTGATTGAAGGGATTCTTAAAAGAGACCCTAATAATGCTCATGCCTGGAACTTCTTGGGTTACTCCTTATTAGAGAGAGGAGTGGAGCTGGATAAGTCATATGAATATATTCAAAAAGCAGTGGCACTTGCTCCTGAGGATGGATATATCAGAGATTCACTTGGGTGGTACTATTACACGGTAGGTGAGCTTGATAAGGCCCTCAAGGAATTGAATTACGCTGTTAAACAAGTTCCTGGTGATGTGGAAATTTTAAAGCATCTGGCCATCGTTCATAAAGAGTTAAAGGATTATAGCAAAGCAAAATCATTTATTGACCGAGCATTAAGTCAGGTTAAATATGAGGATGAAAGACAAAAAATCCTAACAGTAATGGAGGGCATCGAAAGAGCTCGTCACCCTGCTTCTGGGAAAGATAATTAGAATTTGCTTATTAAATGTTAACTATTAATATGTGGGGATGAATTATTTCATCCCTTTTTTATTTCTTCTCCTCTCTGCCTGCGCCACTTTAAAACCCCATTCTCTGCAAGAGTCACTAAGGTTTATTAATTTAGAAGGAGAGGGACGGGGAAGAATTGGATACGTGGATCAAAATTATCTCTTTCGATTTGAATCTGTTTTTCAGGATAAAAGATGGTTATTGAATCTGACGGTTCCTATGCATGGAGAGGAACTTCTGATTTTTGAAGAACTAGATAAGAAGATCTCTAATGGAAAAATGCAGTCCTTAGAGCAGCAAATTGATCGATCCGTTAAAAAGCAAACCAATCTAAGAGAACTTCAAGATGTTAATGTGATCTCTCACCTAAGAAGTCTGGTGCGATTTGCTCAAGCCCATAAGTTAGGACTCAGTGTGATCTGCCAAAATCATAAATGTTATTTAGATGAAGAGGAATTTTTGGTGACTCCGATTTCGGATGGAGTAGAACTTCGAAAGTATATAAAGGATAACTACTACGTAGAACTTGCTGCGTTGTATCTAGAAAAAAACTCCTACAGCAGAACCAACTTCTTTCTTAAAAAAGAAAAAAGTAAGAAAAATTTATTTTCTCTCGAGCTTTTTTGGAAGAATAAGTGACCAAAATCAAAAGAAATTACTAAAGCGTACTTGTCAGGAAACCATTGTTTTTATAATCATGTAGTCCAATAAAATAAATAAAACATGATGTTTTGCGCAATGGAGTTAGCTTCCATGAGGTTTCTTGCATTTCTTTTTCTGATAAGTGGATTGCTGCTAGGTTGCAGTAAGGAGCATCGTTATGATGTTCGCGAGCTCAATTTAATCTCTCCAGAAAAGATTGCAGGATTTGATCCTATCCATGCTTCTGACCGTTACTCTGGTCTAGAAGTCGGTAAGGTCTATGAGGGGCTTTTCGAATTCCATCCCTTAAAACGTCCTTATGAACTTATCCCAAATCTAGCCGAGTCACTTCCCTCTATCAGTAAGGATGGTCTCACTTACACTTTTAAAATTAAGCAGGGTGTTTTATTCCACGATTCTCCAGCTTTCCCGGAGGGAAAAGGAAGAGAACTTACCGCTTCTGATTTTATCTACTCATTAAAACGTCTGGCCGATCCTAAGCTTCAGGCCAAGGGATGGTGGCTCTTTGATCAAAAGATTAAAGGACTTAATGAATGGAGAACAAAGTACGCTTCTGCGGAAGCTACTAATTATGATGAAGCCATTGAAGGTTTAAAGCTCATTGATAAGTACACCTTCCAAATACGTCTTAATAAAGCTTATCCTCAACTCCTTTATGCTCTGGCCATGCCTTACTCCTATGTGGTGGCCCATGAAGCAGTTACTCATTTTGGTAATGAGTTTTTAAATCACCCTGTGGGAACAGGTCCTTTTATTCTTCCTAAATATGACCAGTCTAATCGTATCGTTTACGAGAGGAATCCAACTTTTAGAGATAAGTTTTATCCTTCTGAAGGTGAAGAAGGGGATGATAGAAAAGGACTTCTAGCAGATGCCGGAAAGAAATTACCTCTGGTTGAAAGAATTGTTGTTAACGTAGTGGTTGAGTCCCAGCCAAAATGGTTCGGGTTTCAAAAAGCAAAATTTGATTTGCTGGAAATGGATGATACGCAGATCGATCAATCATTAACTAAAGAAAAAACGCTTAAGTTAGAATATCGAAATCTCGGGATGCGACTTATTTCTTCTCCTCAGCTTGATATTACTTTTTTTGCTTTCAATCATGAGGATAAGACATTTAAGAATGAAAAAGTTCGTCGTGCCATGTCTCTTGCTTATGATCGGCAGACGGCCAATGAACTTTTTTATAGAGGAACAGGAATTATCGCTCAAAGTATTATTCCTCCGGAATTGAAAGGTTACAGTAAAGACTTAAAAAATCCTTATGTGGAATATAATCTCGAACAGGCCCGCAAGCTTTTAGCGGAAGCCGGTTTCCCTGAAGGAAAAGGACTGCCTGAGATCACTGTTCAAACTCGTAATGAGACAGTGGCCAGACAACAGATTGAATTTTTTGCAAAGTGTATGGAAAAAATTGGGATCAAGGTTCATGTTGGTATGAATACTTGGCCAGAATTAATAAATAAGGTTACTAAGAAACAACATCAAATGTACACAATGGCCTGGGGAGCAGATTATCCTGATGCTGAAAACTTTCTAGGACTTGTTTATTGTCCTAACAAAGCACCGGGATCAAACGGTTCAAACTACTGCAACCCTGAAGTGGACAAATTGTATGAAGAAGCAGTGGTGCTTCAAGATAGTGAAGAGAGAACCCAAAAATACATGGCCCTGAATGAGCTGATTGCTCACGAAGTTCCATGGATCTTTGGATTTCATCGTACAAAGTTTTATCTCACACAGGCGTGGGTAAAAAATTATAAATTTATGGAATTCAATCATAACCAAGCTCAATATCTGAATGTGGATCTTGAGGTAAAAAAAGAGTTAGGAAAGAAGTTTTAACATGACCAAGTACATTATCCGCCGTTTACTTTATCTTATCCCTGTATTGTTAGGGGTGAGCTTTCTCATTTTCATTCTTTTTAACGTTGTAGCAGGTGATCCTACCGCCGTACTTCTAGGTAAGAATGCAACTGCGAGACAGATGGAAGAGCTTCGTGAGCAACTAGGCTTAAACAAACCTCTTTTCATGCAATATCTTGATGTTGTTAAGTCTGCATTTACTTTTGATTTTGGAAGATCTTGGGCAACCAAGCAGGAAATCACTTATATGATTAAGCAAGGAGCTTATCCTTCGCTGACATTAACTATTCCTGCATTCGTTATCTCTACAGTTCTTTCTCTTTTTATTTCTCTTTTCGTTGCTTACTACCGCGGGAAGGGAATCGATTTATTTATCCGCTTCCTTTGTATTGCAGGGATGAGTATCTCAGCTCTTGCTTACATTCTAGGATTCCAGTGGTTGTTTGCTTATAAATTAGGCTGGTTTGAGATTTCTGGTTTTGAATACGGTTTTCCGAATTTCATTCCTTATATTGCTCTTCCTGCACTTATCTGGGTGATCCTTTCACTAGGACCGGATGTTCGTTTCTTTAGAACGGTTATCCTTGATGAGATTTATCAGGACTACGTAAGAACTGCTCGTGCGAAAGGATTAGGAGAGATCAGAATCCTTCTTAAGCACGTTCTTAGAAATGCCATGATTCCTATTATCACCTATACCGTTATTCAGATTCCTTTTCTGATTCTGGGAGCTCTTCTTCTTGAGAACTTCTTCGGAATTCCAGGAATTGGTGGAATGACCCTCAATGCTCTTAACAACTCGGACTTCCCGGTGATTAAGGCAATGGCGATTCTATCATCTGTTGTTTACATTATTTTTAGTCTGATCTCAGACATTCTCTATACTGTTGCTGACCCAAGAGTGAAGTTGAAGTAGGCTTATGAAAGAAAATTCGTTGTGGAAAGATGCATTTAAAAGATTAACCAAAGACAAGTGGGCCTTAGCCTCTCTTGTTATTGTGGTGATTTATTCTGTCGTTGCCATTTTATCGGCTTGTGGATTTATTGCTGCTGGCTGGTCTCAAGAAGTTGGACCATCAAATATGGCCCCAAGTGCTGAGCATATTTTTGGTACCGATATTTTTGGACGATCAGTGTTTCAAAAAGTTGTTCGTGGTACCCAGGTCGCTATGTCAGTGGGCTTGGCCACCAGCTTGATTGCTATTCCTATCGGAGTGGTGCTGGGAGCTATCGCCGGATATTTTGGTGGATGGGTAGATGACTTTATTTCTTGGTTATATACCACATTCTCTTCTATCCCAAATATCATGCTTCTA
>DATGND010000076.1:0-9316 GCA_035306925.1 Bacteriovoracaceae bacterium
TGGCCATTAAGGTTGCTCTGGAAATTGGTATCATAAAATTTAATATTGATCGCCAAAGTCACTATGACTTTTTCCGCGACCGGATCATGTTCCCTATTCATGACCATTCTGGAAACGTGAAGGGTTACTCTGCCCGCGCCCTTCGAGAAGGACAGAATCCTAAATACCTCAACTCTTCTGAGTCTTTTGCCTTTGATAAGGGGTCCATCCTCTTTGGTTTTTATTTTGCAAAATCAGCTATCCGAAGCCTCGATCAGGTACTGATCGTTGAAGGTAATATGGATGTGATTATGATGCATCAATATGGTTTTAAGCAGACAGTGGGAACCATGGGAACGGCCCTATCCGAGCATTCGGTGCGCCTTCTTTCTAATATGACTAAAAACGTCTATCTGGCCATGGACACAGATGCGGCCGGAGTAAAGGCTGCCCGCCGAATTAATGAAGAGTTTTTAAGTCTTGGAATTATACCTAGATTCTTAAGTTTTCATCCGGCAAAAGACCCGGATGAATTCCTGGTGGAATTCGGTCAACTTGAACTCACTAAACGCATCGAAGAAGCTCCGGCCTACGTTGATGTGGTCATTGAGGAACTTCTTCCCAAAGAGCGTTTAGAAAATACCGATCAAAAACTTATTATCCTGCAGCAAGTTTTTGAACTCCTCTCTCCGATGAAGGAGCACCTTGCTGCCACAGAGCGGATTGTCAATGTAGCAAAAAGCCTTGGGCTCAGATCGGACTCTGCCACCATCCTGGAAGACTATAAGCAGTTTCTAAGTAGCCAGAAAGAAAAGACTCCGGCCCCAGTAGCTCGCCCTCGTCTGGAAGAAGTGGAAGAAGAGCTGGATAAAAAGCAAAAGGCCCTGGATTTGCAAGAGGCAAAGCAAACAACTCAAGAAAAGCCTCCGACCAAGAAGGAAGCCTTCTTTTTAAGAGAGATGATTTCTCACCCTGAGTTTCTGGCAAGTATAAATAAGAATGATTTCCTTGCCACTATTGACCATGATGAGGTAAAAAAGTTATTTCAATGGCTTGTAGATATTTATCCGGAAATTGACGATAACGAATATGTCAATATCGTGCGGGATGAAATCCAATATGGGGGATATTCTGAAGCTATAAACAAAATTGGAATAGAAGCCCTGTTTAAGGAAAGCCATCGCTACAACGAAAAGGTCATTAAACAGCTTCTTAAAGACTACTTGGTAGGACTTAAATCAGATCGACTTAAGTCGATAAGACAAGAGCTAGCAGAAGCTCAACTTAAAGCTACTACTCAAGCCGAGATTGATTCAATCATGGTTGAGATAAGTAAAATTGATAAAGAAATAATGAATCTTAGGTAATCGCTTCCTTCGGTCTTAGGAGAAACTATGTCTGTCGTTGTCGTATTTTTAAACTCACGAGAATTTTCTCGTCTAATCATGAAAGGGAAAGATCAGGGCTACCTGACTCCTGAAGAAATTAACGACGCTATTCCTGCCAACATCGTTGATCCTCAATCACTTGACCAAATCATGGACAAAATTGAGGAAGCTCGTATCCAGGTTAAAACAACTGATCTGGACGATGATGATGTTGAAAAATCGAGCACTGAAATTGCGGAAGATCCGTTGGCGCTTGATGAAGAAGCTGAACTGCGCGCTTCATCAACTGACCCTGTAAAACTATATCTTAAAAAGATGGGATCTGTGGCCCTCCTTACTCGTGAAGGAGAGGTTAAAATTGCAAAAGAAATTGAGGATGGAGAGAAGGAAATCGTTCTTTCTTGTCTAAAATCAAAACACGCTCTGGAAGAAATCGTTAAGCTAAAAGCCAAAATCCTTCAAGCAGAGGATCAAAACGAATTCGTTAAAGATCTTGTTCGCGGACTTGATGATGAATCTACTGATAAAGAGATTCAGGAAGTTCGTGACAGAATTTTCAAAGTTGTTGAACACGTCGGCTTCCTTCTAGAAGAAATCGTTAATGAGGACGGAACTCTTAAAAAACTAACTGCTGAAGAGTCCAAAATCATGAAGCAAGTTGCTGAGGAATTAGTTGACCTAACTTTCAACCGTAAAGTCATTAACTCCTTCACTGAGCCGGTTAAGTCTTACTACCTTCAGTTCAGAGAGCTTTATGAGCAGCAAGAACGTATTTATAAGTTTCTTGAAGTAAATACTGATGAAGAATACAAAGAAATGTATGAAAGACTTCTTGAAGACGATGCGTACAAGCGTGAGCTTGCCCGTCACCTCTTCACATCAGATGCTAAGATTGAGCAGATGATCCGTACTCAAGAAGATATTCTTCGTAAGCTACGTCGCTTAACCATCGATGCCGGTATGGCATTCGAAGACCTTGAAGATGTTTATAACATCATCGACAAGGGAGAGGAAAAAGCGGATAAAGCGAAGTCTCAACTTGTTGAGGCCAACCTTCGTCTCGTTGTTTCTATCTCGAAGAAGTATACCAACCGCGGTCTTCAATTCCTTGATCTCATTCAGGAAGGAAACATCGGTCTGATGAAGGCCGTTGATAAGTTTGAGTACCGTCGTGGTTATAAATTCTCAACTTATGCTACTTGGTGGATTCGTCAGGCCATTACTCGTGCTATCGCCGACCAAGGTCGTACGATCCGTATTCCAGTGCATATGATTGAAACCATCAACAAGCTTGCTCGTACATCACGTCAACTTATTCAGGAGCTAGGTCGTGAGCCTACCCCGGAAGAAATTGCTGAGCGTATGGAGCTTTCTGTTGATAAGGTGAAAAAAGTATTCAAGATCTCTAAAGAGCCAATCTCTCTTGAAACACCAATCGGTGAGGAAGAGGATTCATCTCTTGGGGATTTTATCGAAGATAAGAAGATCATCTCTCCAGCAGATGCTGTTATGAGTGTGACTCTTTCTGAACAAACTCGTTCAGTCCTTTCAACTCTTACTCCAAGAGAGGAAAAAGTTCTTCGTATGCGTTTTGGTATCGGAGAGAAGTCGGATCACACTCTAGAAGAAGTGGGTCAGGATTTCTTCGTTACACGTGAGCGTATTCGTCAGATCGAGGCGAAAGCTCTTCGTAAGCTTCGTCACCCATCTCGCGCAAAACTTCTAAAATCTTATTTAGATAACTAGAAAGACAAGGCCCTCATTACGAGGGCCTTTTTTTAGAACTGATAGTTCGCTCCGATATAAGCATCCCATCCCGTGTAATCATCAATCTGACCAGTTTGAGTATTAAAGATCTGATAGTGTCCGCCTAAGCGTACCAGAAGGTCTTCAGAAGCTGCGTATTGATATTCAAGTCCAAATTGATAGTTACTTTCAGGAGCTTCCTTACCAATAAATTCTTCTCGGTCATTTCCGATTTCTTCAGTGAAGAGTGCATCCGCACTCCAGCGTAAGAAATTCTTCGAATGCAGACGATGATGAAGGGCCGTACGAATGGCCAGAGCATTATTGGAATCTTCTTCAACTGTTCCATCACCAACAGGTGTTTCAATTTCAGTTTCAGCTTCCAGATTATGAATGAGGAAAGCTCCTACCATCCACTGAACGTTTTCTGTTTTTGTTCCTAATTCAGTACCAATAAAAAAGGAGTGGCCCCCTTGTACGTTATTGGCATCTCCATCATCAATTTCTCTGTCTACAAAATTAATGATGGCCCCACCGACTAAATCCCAACGGAAAGCTTCATCAACCGTTCTAAAACGTGCCGTTACAGTTGGATCAGATACACCCTTGGCCGCATCATACTTCTCCCCTACTTCAGGATCTCCCTCTAGATCGCGATAATTGATATCTAAATCCAGCGAGAAACGATCTGTGAGAGCATATCCTAGGGTTTGACTGATTTGGAATCCTTCCACTTCAAGATCAAAGTCGCTATTGTCTGCTTCTAATTTTTGTTGTCCAAAACCAAAGCTGGTAAATCCATAGGCAGTCCCTGCTTCTGGTAAATACATCAGATCGTAGATATCCCTATCGTGAGCGGCCTGTATACCTGTCGACAAAACTAAGGTGATCAGGGCTGCAATTTTTTTCATCGTATAACCTCCAGAATAAATGTCTCATTGGAATTTTTCTGGCAATTAAGGCGGGTGTAAATGTGAGCGAAATCAAAATTCCCCCACTCTGACATTCTTTTAACTGCCAAAGTAGGTAAAGTCGCCTATACTATTATCTTTGAATAAAAGCGAGATGATGGAATATACGAATAATCCGATTGATTCATTGATTAAAGACCATTTTACGGATGCTATTATTTTTCAGGCCCAAAAGATGGTGGAACAAGGAAGAGTTTCCCTTTCTTTCACGAAGGGTAACCCTGAAGGTTTCTTTATTGTTTCAGGAATTGTTTCTGAGAACAATACAACTTATGAATCAAAAGTAAGTGCAAAAATTTCTGAGAACAAATTTAATACTCAATGCTCTTGTCACCTCTGGAGTGAGGAGCAACCTTGTCATCATACGGCGAGTCTTCTCTTTAAATTTTCGGACCTCAAACAAAATACTACAGCGGCTCCATCCTCTCCTCTTCACTATCAAATGATTGGTAATGAAGGAGTTCATGTTGAGCACTACGGAACCATCGTTAAAGACGCTCCAAAACTTATCGGCGCTAAAATGAACTCAAGTTTTAGCTCCCTTCAGTACACCTTAAAAAATAGAAAAGTCATTAACTTCCCTCCTCCAAGCCGTTGGGAAGGGAAATTAAAAGTTAATCTTTTTCCCGCCAAAGAATTAGAAGAGTACAAAGATTCACTCTATATCGATGAAAAATATTCTTATCGCTTCAGCTGGCTTGATGAGGAAGGAAAAGAGACCAAAGAGATTTCTCTTTTTGATGTTCTCTATCTTTTTAACTGGGAAACCGGTGTGGCCCTGGATTTACAGAGTGAAATCCGAGAGCTCAACACAAAATTAAAACTCACTGATCTGGTCGCTGACATTCAGGACTATATTCGCATCTTTCTTCCTCTCCATAAGGAAGGACGACTCGATCTTTATATAGAAGATCAATACTGGAATGATTTTGAAACCAGTGATCTTGACTGGCGCTTTAGCATTAACACTAGTACCCGAAAAAGTTTTCTCAATCTTGAGCTTGAACTTTTCACTCCTGATCTTAAAAAAGTTCCGATTCCTTCTCCCTTCATGCTTTTTGTGAGTGAAGGAGGATGGGCCGGAAGTTTTAGAACGAAGAATGACTCTCTTTCCTTTTTTAAAACGCTAATTGATGATTGGGAGCATGAAACTACTATCCACCGTAAACACCTTCATTCAGCTTCTAAGAAGGCCTTAATGACGGAATGGATTAATCTTTTAAACTCAGAGATTGAACTTCACTTCTTTGATCCTGATCTTAAAAAGATTTTTGCTCTCAATGTAAGTGTCTTTAAAAAAGTTTTTAAATCCTTCATGAGAAACTTCTCTGAACTGAGTTTAAAGACATCTTTTTATATTAAAGAGGAAAGAAAGATTCTTTTCCAGGTTCCGAAGTCTCTTCTTCTGGAAGGAGTTGCCGGTTTCTACCATGACCTTACCCCTCTCAACATTCCGATCTTCTATGATCAGGAACGAATTAAAACCTGGAAGTCAGGGGTGACCTTTGAGCGCAATCGTGAGCGCCTTGATTGGTTCCAACTTGATCTCATTATAGATGATCACGACTTGGAAATTATCAAGAACGCTGAAGTCACTGATAACTTTATTATTTCCAATAAGGGACTTCTCCTTCTTTCAAATGAACAAAAAGATCTTCTTCGTTTCATGAAGAGATACACCAAGTTCGAAGGAGAGAAGAAACCAGGTCCAACCAAGGGTCTTACCCGCTTTGGGCTCTCTCTCCAACGGGCCCGTATTTTTGAACTCTTTGAATTAAAGCGCCTTGGTATTGATGGGGCCTTAACTCCAGAGGAAGAAGATTTTTGCCAAAAGATTATGAATATGGATCGCATGCCTCAGTATGAAGTGCATGAAAGATTTAAAGATCTTGCTCGCCCTTATCAGATCGATGGTTATAACTGGCTGCGCTTTCTTTATGAGCATAAGTTTGGGGCGTGTCTGGCCGATGATATGGGTCTTGGTAAAACCCTTCAGACCATTATGCTTCTCCAGACTCTTAAACCAAAACTTAAAAAAGTTTTGATCGTCACTCCGGTCTCTATTCTTTTTAACTGGAGAAATGAACTTGAAAAGTTCTCCGATCTTTCCTACTCGGTTTACTATGGAGATGAGCGCGAGTTTAAAACGGATGCTCAAATCATACTGACTTCTTATGGACTCATGAAGAAAGAATCTCTTTCGACTCTATCTGAAGTTGAATATGACATTGTGATTTTTGATGAAGTTCAGCACTTAAAGAATGTAAGATCCCTTGGTGCCGATGCTGCTCGCCAACTCAAGGCGAAGTTTCGTATCTGTTTAACGGGTACACCGGTGGAAAATGATCTTTCTGAATTCTACAACATCATGGACCTTGCAGTTCCTGGTGTGTGGGGAGATCTTGGGATCATTCGATCTCAGTCAAAAAATAAAAACCGTCTCCTTGCTCGAAAGACTGTTAAACCTTTCATTCTTCGAAGAACCAAAGAGCAAGTATTAAAAGACCTTCCTGAGAAAGAGGAAAACCACGTCTTCTTAGATTTTTCTAAAGAAGAAAGAGATTTCTATAATAATAAACTCAATGTGGTTCGTGCAGCGATGCTTGCAAGCGGTGGTCAAAAACGCTATGGCGAAGTTCTTAAATCTCTTCTCGAGATGAGGCAACTTTGTCTTTGGCAAAAGCATCCTTCTCTTCATTCAACTAAGATTGATTTTCTCATGGAGAATCTGGAGCAGCTCGTTTCTGAAGGTCATAAGACTCTCGTGTTCTCACAGTTCACCACTTACTTAGATCTCATTGAAAATAAGATTCGCGAACAAGGTTGGAAGTTTGCTCGTATTGATGGCTCTCAAGCTTTAAAGAAAAGATCAGAACAAGTTGAGATCTTCCAAAATGGGGATGCTCAAATTTTTCTTATCTCCCTTAAAGCGGGAGGATTTGGACTCAACCTTACAGCGGCAAGCTATATTTTCTTAATGGACCCATGGTGGAACCCAGCTGTTGAACGTCAGGCCATTGACCGAGCTCACCGTATTGGACAAGAAAATAAACTCACCGTTTATCGTCCCATCATTAAAGATTCTATTGAAGAGAAAGTTCTTATTCTGCAAAAGACCAAGCAAGAACTTTTCCGCGATCTGATGGCCGAAGATGATGAGAACTTCTTTAGTGGAAAACTCACGATGGAAGACTTCCAGCACTTACTTAGTTAATAGTTGCCAGAACCCGGGAAACTTCGATGTCTTCAGAACACTTGTAATGCCCTAAAGGACAGGCCTTATGGCCATGAAGTCCACAAGGGCGGCAGCTCATTTTACCGTTATCGATCACCACTGAATCCTGGGCAAGTGGAGTATAACCAAACTCAGGAATAGTCGAGCAGAAGATGGCAGTAGTTTTAGCATTCATGCAGCTTGCAAGATGCAGAGGCCCTGAATCATTAACAAAGACACGTTTGGCATTTTTCATTAAGGCCGCTGAATCAAGAAGGGAGAGCTTCCCACAAAGGTTTTCTACGTTCTGCAGTCCCTTACCTATGCGCTCACATAAAGGAGCATCATCAGGTCCTCCAATAAGATAAACCTTCGCTCTTTTACTGAGTTCCGCACAAAGCTCTTGATACTTATGCTCACTCCAAGCTTTGGTAAACCAAACTGAAGCTGGTGCCATCACAAAGTACTCCCCTACACTGGTATAAGAAGAAACTTTTTCAAAGTTCTTCTCACTTACTGGAAGATGAGGGCGGTAGTCCTTGGCATTTTCTGAAATGTTAAAATCAGGCTTGGCCATTTGTAAGAGTTTTAAGTTTCGTTGAACTTCATGCCAGCGAACCCCCATTGCAGAAATATCAGGAATTTGGTGAAGGACTTTTTTATCGTAAAGAAAGCTTAGAGGATTTTGTTTAAAGCCAATTTTTTCTTTGGCCCTAACCATGGCACTCACAAGCCCTGAATTAAAATGGCGATGAAGATTAAAGACAAAGTCAAAATCGATAGTTCGCAATTCTTTAATAAGAGCAAGAAGGTTTCTCGTCTTTCCTCCCTTCTTATCCCAGATCCAGGTGCGGGTGATGAAAGGCAGATTCTGAATGACGGCTTCATTTCCCTTTCTTAAAAAGAAATGAATCTGCGCTCCTGGAAACTCTTGGGAGACCTGATAAGCAAACTGTGAAGCGAGGATCGTGTCCCCGATAAAGGCCGTTTGAATTATCAGAATATTCTTAGACGATTTTGTGCTCATATTATAAAATTATAACCTATGGAAAAAATAACGGCCATCATCCCAACTTACAATGAAGAAATCCACATCAAAGAAGCAATTGAGTCTGTTTTATGGTGTGATGAAGTTATTGTGGTTGATTCATATTCAACCGATAAAACGGTGGAGATTGTTAAAAGTTTTCCTCAAGTAAAACTCCTGCAAAACGAATTTAAATACCACGCTCAACAAAAGAATTGGACTATTCCTCAAGCATCTCACCCATGGATTTTTGTCCTGGATGCAGATGAAAGACCTACTCCTGAGTTAGTAAAAGAAATCAGAGCAACCATTAACTCCTCATCAAATAAAGTGGGTTATTGGATTTATCGTCGAAACCATTTCATGGGAAAACAAATCAACTACTCTGGCTGGCAATCTGATAAAGTTATCCGACTTTTTAAAAGAGATCTTTGTCGCTATAAGGATGTTTCCGTTCACGAAGAGATCCAAGGTGATGGCCCTATTGGCGTTTTAAAAAGTAAGCTTATCCACTACACCTACAAAGACCTTGCCTCTTATCTTAAAAAAGCTGATCGCTATACCACATGGGGTGCCATTGATCGCTTCAAGAAGTTTCAAAAGAAAGGTAAGCGCATTGGAGCCGGCTACATCTTCTTCAGGCCTTTTGGACGTTTTTTTCGCCATTACCTTCTTCGTCTGGGAATTTTAGATGGAACTCATGGTCTGGTGGTTTCTATGCTTTCGGCCTATAACGTTTTTATTCGGGCCTTAAAAATTTGGAGACTGCAGAATGGTGAGGAACTCAAAGATCCATTTAAGCACTAAAAGAGTAGTTTGAAGTACTCACTAAAAAAGTAATAAACCAACCCAATCTTCGTTGTAATATAAATAACATTCAGTAGGGATGTAATATTTTTCATAGTGCCGATTATGTGCGCCAAAACGATTTTTTTGGAGTAAAAGTGCCAAACTTAGTAAAAATTTCTCACCCTTATAAAGGATCGTTATG
>DATGND010000077.1:0-4467 GCA_035306925.1 Bacteriovoracaceae bacterium
CATCACTTAGGATGCAAAGAGATGGGCCTTATTTTGAGAGTTAAAATGATGAAACAATGAGGGTGTGACTCTGGGCATTTGAAAAATGACCAGAATGACTTGCCTCACATTTAAGTGAGGCAGTTAGTAATGATTTTAGGCAGTGGAAACATCGTGCATAATCTTCGCAGAATGGATTGGTCAAAAACGGCCAAGCCTCACGACTGGGCCATCGAGTTCGATGAATGGATTAAAGAAAAAATTCAAAAACGTGATTACCAAGCGCTCACAACAGGTTTTCTTAGTACCGAGGCAGGAAGACTTTCAAACCCTACCCTCGATCACTACTATCCAGTTCTCTATGCATTAGGAGCAGGGATGAGCGAAGATCATCTTCACTTTGAATATGAGGAGATTCAAAACTCATCAATTTCTATGAGAAGTTTTCGCTTAGGATAAATTAAAACTTAGATTCATATTGATACATCAAAGTCGTATTGTGATTACTATCCGTCTGTACAGTAAGGATCATACTGGCCGTTGAAGATATCTTTCGTTCTGCTTGAAAGTTAATAAACTGACCTGTCTCTGAATCTTGCCCCACATTTGTTTGAAAAGAATTTTTTCCCGACTTTACCTGATGTCCAAAGGAAACACTTTCTTTTCCTGAGTCATAACGATCTACTGAGACCTTAACACTTCCATAGTTTCCCAACCCATATCTCGACGTCAGTGACATCAAGCGATCCAGATCATCACCTTGCACAACTCGTGCAGTGACGTACTCATGATTGTGATCCGTCAGAGATAAAACGACTTCACTCTTCCTTAATTTATCGGCTTCTGTTTCCGTTGTCGTTTGAGTAGCTTCTGTTTTTATCTGTAACCCTTTTTCCGAATTTACATTCCACTGATGCTTTGTACTTAATTGGACCGTATCAAAATCATCAACCCTTTGAACTTGGGCCCGCAAATACTCATGTTTTCCATCATGATCTCCTAAAGCAATATTAAAATCCTGATGAGTATTGCTCTCACTTTCTTTCTTGATTTCTTTTTGCTGAACTCCCCCTTGAATTCTCAAGGAAGGAATCACATTGACTTCATATTGACTGCCAACAACAAGCTCTTGATGCCCCTCTTTGTCCTCAAATTTAGCACTTAATAAGTTGTTATTCTTGGCACTGGAAACATTCAACTCCGCACGGTTAATTTTATCATGCTCACTATCAACGAGACTCTCTTTCTGTTCATGACTAATATTTCCTGCAACCTTTACTCCCGACTTTTCTGAAAGAGCGATCTCCATGGGAATAATAGTCATTAAAGAAACATCATTTTCATTGCGATGACGGGCCTCAATGGTTACCCATTCTCTTTTCTCTCCAGCTACAGAAGCCTTAGCAGTTTGATCACTAAGATTCACTACCGTCTTAGTATCGACCTGAAGTCCACCTACTTTTGAACCGAGTTCCAGCTCATTAAACTTCCTCTCCTCGTTTACTATCGTTCCCCCTATGTCAGGCATTTGATAGGGAAAATAATGATGATAACGAATCAGCGCTGTCCTATCCTCTTTCACAATAACTTCAATAAGAATATGAGACTGCATCCCTTCGCCTCGATAAAGATATCTTTTCTCTTTAGCAGGAGGATGAGGATAAAATTGAATCGAAGTAATATTAGGAAGATCTATAAGCTGTTCAGCGAGTAGGGTCAGTTTATCTCTATCAATACCCTCTGGACGAGTGGGATCACTGTTATCAAAAATAGAACAAGTTTCTGTACCATTCGCAGATGCAACGACTTCATAGTACATGAATTTTAAGCGATCAACTTCCACTAGTTGTCTATTGGCGAGTGTTACATCTTCAGGAGCAGGAATTTTTTCAACAATCTTATTCACCTCTTTGATGAGTAAGACATACTCCGGACAATGAGTACAGGCGGCCTTTTCATCAACCACTGACTCATAATAATATTCTGCTCTTTGATTGGCGGTTCGTTGTTTTTGAAGATCGATTGCCTGATCAAGTGTTTCTAAGGCTTCTTTAATATTTGAATCATCAAGCCCTGTTGCTCTACTCGAAAATGAACACAAAAAGATAAGTGCTATAACAAAACTTTTCACTTTCCACTTATCGGATCATAAAAAGCTTTTCCAAGTGCTTTTAAACCTCAGAATGCAAAATCAATAATTTACATTTAATCATTGGCGAGTGGCTTCTTGGGCCTGTCTGGTTAAAACTTTTTCAACATTACTCTTGCCCAGATCTTGAGCTAATTGAACAGGACTTCTTCCCTGGTTATTTTTTAAATTTATATTCGCCCCAGCTAAAAGAAGATCTTCCGCAATCACGGAATATCCTGCCTCAGTAGCATAATGAAGGGCGGTCATCCCACTTTCATCTTGCCGGTTAAGATTAGCTCCAGCTTTAATGAGTTCTTCCACAACTAAGAAATTTCCGCTCATGCTTGCGTACATTAGAGGTGTACGTAAATAACGATCTACTGAATTGATCAACGTCAAATCTCCTCTGGGAGCATTCTTTAAAATCATTTTTACGATGTGTTGAGTTTTTCTCAAGTCTTGTAGTTTTATCTCTTTGATTTCTTCTGCAGTTTTCTTCTTTCCCAGACTCTCTATTTCATTCGCTATCTGGTCCTGACGTTGGCGCTTCAGCTCATCAGAACGAACGGCAAGAGTAAGGACATTCTGTCTTTCAGTATCTCGAATGGAAACAGAAGCCCCATAGTCTATCAGTACTTTTACCTGAGGAATAAGTTGATGAGAAACAGCAAGACCTAAGGGGGTAATCCCTGAACGGTTTTGAGAATCAATATTAATGGAGGTGGTGAGCACTTTACTTAAGGTCGGAATATTTTCACTCATCACCGCTGCATGAAGAAGCGTATTACCATAAATGTCTATTGCAAGTGGATCTGCTCCAGCAGAAAGGAGTTTATCAGCAATGACATAATTTCCATTTAAAACGGCTTCATACAGTGCTGTTCGTCCAATGGGAGAGCGGTAATTGAGTTTGGCCCCCTTCTCTACGAGTAAATCAAAAAGCTCTACCCTTCCCAGTCGAACGGCCAGAATGAGGGGGCTATTTCCTTCATAGTCCACCTCATTAACATTGGCCCCATTCTCAATAAGAAACTTGGCTATTTCATAATAACCAGACTCGATAGCCGAACGAAGAGGACTTCTTCCTAGTGGGTCCACCACATTAGGTGAAATATCTTTATCTCTAATTAATCGTCTCACTCGTTCGATATTTCCCAGGGAGCTTGCCTCAACAAGTGAGTACTGCTCTTTTAAGGGACGATCTTCCTGCTTTTGAATAGCGAAACTCCCTTCAACAATATCTCTTACAATTTGCTTCCCCAAAATAAGAACGATTAATCCAATCGCTACTAAGATCAAGGTTAGAGTACTAACATATCTTGTCATACCCCTCCTTTTTTCCTTAGAGATTAGATCAATCGGAAGACATAAAGAAAGGCGCTGATATTCTTGAGTATTTCGGGGAGTGCAGAAAAAAGGCAAAAAAAAAAAGCCAGGTGCGAGACCTGGCTTTTTTAAATTTCCGTATCGGTATGGTGCCCAGTGAGGGAATATAAGTAGTTGATATTACAATCAGTGTTACGGTCGTCAACATGAACACATCTCAAGAAATTAAAGCAGTTAAAATTTACTAACCAGGTGTATGATGCCGACATTCAGTTCATTGCAATATGATTCATTCTCATCCGGTACCCAAAGCGTACCCAATTACTGACTTTTTTTTCTCGAAATAATGCTCTTTGCAACAAACTCATCTGATTTTAAAGACGCAACCTCTTGATGATAGAAATCTCTAACAATAGAATTGAGCTTTTCCTTTCTAATAAACCCAAGCTTGCATAGCTTATTAAAGTCCCCTATTGTAATTCCTGTTACAGTTTGAAAAAAGTTAGCTTCCTTGGTTTGAATAACTTGCCCAATGCAATGCTCTCTTTCCTTGGTCATGTAGATAAAATCAGACATCGCAATCGCTAGTCTTTTAATTTGAGTAACTACTCTCTTTCGTATCTCTTTTTGCCTTTTATTCAATGTTGTTTTACGAGATCTATCCCCTTCTGAACTTCCATCACGCTTTCTTTTCTCAATTTTACCTATTTTAACTAGCTCTCTCACGGAACCAATATCTTGTGTCCGATAGCCCTTGATCTTCTCTAGTATTCTAAGAATTGAAGGATCACTATCAATAACAGATAAAGGGATGCAACTTATTAAGGCATCACTTGTTATTCGTCTTGCTAAGCTACTTCTAGCCGCACCTATATTAATTGCCGAGAAGACTTGTTTAGCCGTAAGTTTATCCGGAACCAAACGTCCTTCAACAAAACTCTTCAAACTGAAAGCATCGCAAAGCTCTTGCGTAACTTCACGAAGATTGTCCTCACCTATTTGATTCAAATGATCGCTACGAACCCTTTCAC
>DATGND010000078.1:0-5183 GCA_035306925.1 Bacteriovoracaceae bacterium
CAGTGTTCTCTGACAGCTTTTTACCTCTCGAATCAATAACCACTACGTTATGATTTCTCATTCCATCAACAGAGGAACTTACCAGAGATTGAATCCCTTTAATTTCATCTGCTGTCATCGTAAGCCCACGCTCTACATCAAGAACAACAGAAGCACTAGGTGGCTTTCTTTCCGCGACGAATGGAGATGATTCAGGAATTGAAAGGTGAACACGGGCACGCTGAACACCTTTAAGATGCATAATAGTTTTAACCAGCTCTCCTTCCAGAGCTCTTTGTCTATTAATCTTTTGGACAAAAGAAGTTGTTCCAAAAGACTGTTTATCGAAAACTTCATAACCAACAGTACTGGTGAAGTTAACACCTTTTTTAGCGATCTCAAGTCTCCAGACTTCAACCATATCTTCTGGAACGAGAATGGTTTTTCCATCATTTTTAACTTGATAAGAAATTTTTCCCTCTTCAAGCATTCTGGAGATTGTCGCAGAGTCTTCCTTAGAAAGATCAGTGTAGAGGACCTTATAATCAGTTTTACTTGACCAGATAATGATAGAGACCATCGATGTGACCAATAAGCAGCCTACGACGATCAATCCAATTCTTCTGGTGAGATCCAACGTTTTGAAGAAATCAACAAAATTTTGGATAGTGTGCTGAATGAAATTATTCAAAGAATCCTCCTGATTCTATTAAAACTATCTAACTCATCCTAAGTTAGATCTGCATTCTCATAATTTCTCTATAGGCATCAATAACTTTAGAACGAACTTGGTTCATTGTTCTAAAAGCGATGTCTGCCTTCTCTACTGCCAGTAGAGTTTCGTGAAGATTCTGGCTTTCTCCACTTGCTAACTTTTCCATTGCTGTATTGGCCTCAATTTGAAGGTTATTTACCTGTGAAATTGAAGCCTGTAAAAACTCTCCGAATGTTTTACTAGCTCCGGGTTCCTGAATATCAGGAGCTCCTGCTACTCCAGGAGTTTCAATAGCAAATTTTGAACCAAAGTCGTTGTTTACTTCACGAGTCCAGCCTCGGGCATTCCCTGTGTCTAAAACTTTTTGAAAACTAGTGATATCTGAAATGGCCATAATTTATTCCTTATCTTCCAATCTCAAGAGTTTTCGTTGCCATTTGTTTTGTTGTATTGATAGCGGTTACGTTGGCTTCATAGGCACGTTGAGCTTCAATCATATTGGCCATTTCTACCATTGGATTAATATCCGGCATGGCCACATATCCTTCAGAGTTGGCATCAGGATGATTCGGATCGTATTTAAAGACAACTTTATCAGAATGCACTACTTCGGTAGCATGCACCGTATGTGCATTCTCGGCTAGTTCCCCTTCCAGAATTTCTGAAAATTTATTTCGTGCAGGTTCTGAACCGAAAACAACTTCCTTCTTTCTGTACGGGCCACCTTCAGCAGTTCTGGTTGTCTGAGCATTGGCAATGTTTGAAGAATGAGCTTCCATTCTCTTACGTTGGGCTGCCAAACCTGATGAACTAATTCTAAGGCTCGATAGTAAATCCATCTAATACCTACTTTTCATTGGTAATGGCGTATTTCATCATACCCATTTTCTTGTTAATAAGTTGTACTAAAGCATCGTACATCAACTTGTTCTCGGCCATTCGGGCCATTTCGGCTTCTACGTCAACAGTATTGCCATTTTCGGAAACAACACCATTAGGATCGTCGTAGATTTCTGGCTCCAAATTATTAAATCCTCCGCTACCGACATTGAAATGACGGTCATCAGAGGCATTCATTTTCATTTGGCCATCAACATCTAAAGCACGGGCAAGGGCCTCTTCAAAATCAAGTTTCTTGGCCTTGTAACCAGGAGTATTGGCATTAGCAATATTAGAGGAGATGAGTTCTTGCCTCATCTCCCTGAAATTTAGAGCCGTAGTTAATGCTTTTAGTGTTTTATCATTTACGTCCATAATAATACCTAGCGAAGATTTACAAAGTAGCTAGTTCCCTCTGAACGATACTCGTTAATTTTATTTCTAAGAGTTCTGATCGAAACACCAAGAATCTTTGCAGCTTGTGTTCTATTCTCAGAAGTATAAACAAGAGCTTTTTTGATCAGAAGCTTCTCTGCATCTTTTAGAGACATAAGCTTCAATCCTTCTTCATCAACATCACCAAGCTTCATCTCTACTTTACTTTCACCCTTCTCGATAGCATTGAGGTCAAAAGTATTTCCTTCGATGTTATTCATTGCTTTAGTGATAAAGCTCTTAAGATCAGAAATATTATGACTCCAGTTGTATTCATTTAGTTTCTGAATAGCTTCTGCAGAAATCTCAATATTTTCTTTTCCATTTTCACGAGCGATGTGATTGATCCAGTGTTTAGCAATTAGCTCAAGATCAGTTCCTCTTTCTTTCAAGCAAGGCATATCAATTTGAATCCCGTTGAAGAATGAGTAAAGGGTTCTCAGAAATTTACCTGCTCCAACAAGCTTAGATAAATTTTTTGAAGTGGTTCCAATAACACGAACATCTAATTCATAGTCAGATAGTTCCTGAAGGATAGTGATTAGTCTCTTTTGAAAAGACTCTTCCAGGCTGTCAATATTAGCGAAAACAACTGTTCCACCGTTAGCTAGCTCAAGAACACCGCGATTGAAGCGTCCTGCTTCATCTCTAAATCCAAGAACCGCTTTTTCAACTTCTGTAACTTCCATCGAACAGTCAACAATCTCTAGTCTGCCATTTTTTCTGGCTGAATGTTGATGAATATACACTCCTAGGCTTTTCTTACCAGAGCCGGCTTCACCACAAATCAGAATAGGTGTTTTTGTAACGGCTACATTACGAGCTGTTTCAAGCGTGTAATTAAATTTTGGGTGATTTCCTACTAGAACTAAACCTTGGGTTAACATTAGACCTCCTGTCCGTTGTTATTGGGTTTCTAAATTACTATATGTCTCTATTCTCAAGCTTTAATGTTGTTAATTCACTCCTACACATTTCTTTGATGTGCACCGGTGTATCCTTCTCTTCCGTGAGAAGGGTTAATTCCTTTGCTCCATCAGATACCCTTGAGTTCTTTATTAATGATACCCCATAAAGGTATCTTGCACGTGAAGTGTAAGGAGATTTTGGAAATTTGTTTTTAAAACTCTCACTCATACTCTGTATCTCCTCCCAGTTTGGATTCTTATCTCCTGCATAGGTTTCTATGAGGAGATACTGGATGCGTTCAGAGATATTCAAGATCGGTGCCGACTTAGAAGATTCAATGTCTTTCAAGAGAGCTTGTACTACTTTTTTGAAGCGATCCTGATCGTTCAAACGGTATAAGCTATCGACATAACTCATTAATAGGTCAGCATTTTGCCTTGGAGTGAGCTTATTTTGTGGATTTTGTTTAACCAGAATCTTTTCGAACTCTGTAATTGCTTCCTGATACTTCTTAAACTGAAATGACACCAGTCCACGATAAAACGGATAGTTAATGGAGTCCCTTAGTGACACTGGGTAAGAGGCCAGCTTGTCACTAGCTTGAACCCAATTTTTCTCGATGATGTACCTGTTGAGCTCAAGCTCAGCAAGCATTTCATTCATTTTAATATTTTTTATTCTTTCTACCCAGATAGGAAAAGTTCTCTCAGGGGTATCTTTGATTTTAGAAAGTTCACTTACTGAACGTTCAAAGCTTTGAGTAAGACCGAGCTTTAAGAAAGAATCAGCAGCAACAAAATTCATATAAGGGTTCGCTGCCACTTGTTTTTCATACTTTGTCTTATAAACATCCCAGACTTTAGCAACTTTGGCATAATCCTCATCTAAGTAAGCTTGTTGAATGAGACCGTAAACAATCTCTGCTCCATCCCCTTCGAAAACTCTTCTTTCTGTCGGTTTCATTGAATCAAGAGGGATAGTTGTCAGATAGGCCAGGGCTTTATCAAACTCATTCTCAGTAATAAACAAGCGTAGTCTGACTAACCAGAGAAGTTTTCGTAAATCATTGTTTAAAGCACGACTCTCGTCCGGAGATTGCTCTAAGAAAATATCAACTTCTTTATCTTCCTCTGTTGGATTTAATTTCCTTACAAGCTGCAGCCCTACATAGCGGACTTTAGCTTCATATCTCACCTCTGGTGAAGTTGATCTATCAATCGCACTCTTATAAAGATTTAATGTATCTGCTACAGGACGATCCAGAAGCTCAGAAATTAAAGCCACTCTTAGTCTTGCATGAGGAGCATGAGGTAAATAAGAGTTATCTTTAATAAATTCTTGAAAGTATTTTTCTGCCTGATCATATTCAGACAAACGATAAAAGCTCTCGGCTACATTGTAGAGAATCGCTCCGTGAACAGGCTTAGCAAGAGATTTTTCTATGCTCTTGAAACGTTTAATAAGTTCCCCTGTCTCCCCTTTTGATAAAAGAGAGAAAGAGATATAGGCCAGTCCTAGTTGTGGAGGAAGAATACTAGCGAGTTTTTTATCTGCCAGAAACTCCTCAATTTTATCAATTTGTTTGAGTTCTGCTAATGAGTGAAGAATAACATTTGAAGAATAAATAACCAGATTCTGATCAAATTCTCCACGGGCCTCTACAAATAATTCCTTAGCTAGATCTAAACTCTTTAAATAATCTTTTTGATCCAAATGATATTGAATCAGATAACGATAGATAGCCGTTTTAAAATCGTAGTCAGGGGATAGATCTTTTAAATTGTTCATTGTCACTATTGCAGACTGAACAATTCCCTTGTTCGGCTTAGTGATATTATCTTTTAAAAGAGCATTTACCTTTAAAAACTCATTAAAAACAAAGTTTGAATCTCTACCATACTTCTTATTATAAAGAGTGATAGACTTATTCATCAGTCCCCACTTTGCCTCTTTATAAAAATTGATAGAAAGCTGCATGTGAGCTTCCTTCTCATCATCTAGAAGTTCTCTATCTTTAATAGGATAAAGTGAATCCGGTGTTTTCGATGCAAGATGAATATCCTTATCAAGAGCTGGGATCATGGCAGGATAATTCCAGATAAAGCTGGCCCCATACCTAAAATCCCTGAATCCCGGATTGGTTTTACTTTCACTGACTAACTGAGCGGTAACAACAGGAAGAGTGTCTCTTTTTTCTGTTAGTAGATGATTTTTGGATTTAGGAGCTGGAGGAGGTGCTCTTTTCTTTTCGGCTGTCGCAACACTT
>DATGND010000079.1:0-3266 GCA_035306925.1 Bacteriovoracaceae bacterium
AGATGCAAAACTTTAGTCAATATCATTAAGGATAAGTGTTCGTTAATAGCTTCTTATAGTGCTTAGGGTAAAAATAAAAGATCGGTAAAGAAGATCTTCTTTAACTAATGAACACCAATATAAGGGGGCAGTTTAAAACAATTTAACGGTTTCGCATCGCAGGAAATCATTTCCTTTCCTCGACATTTTAAGCATTTTTTCACACAATAGGGGGCACTCACCATTTACTTGTTCCTATTGGAGAATTTATGCAAAAAATTAAAGTTGAAAATCCTGTAGTCGAACTTGATGGCGATGAAATGACTCGCATCATTTGGTCGTTCATTAAGAATAAACTCATCACTCCTTACCTAGACCTTGATATCAAGTATTATGATCTTGGAATGGAAAACCGTGATGCTACTGACGATAAAGTAACCATCGAAGCAGCTGAAGCTATCAAGAAGTATAATGTGGGTATCAAGTGTGCGACAATTACCCCTGATGAAAAGCGTGTGGAAGAATTCAAACTAAAGCAAATGTGGAAATCTCCAAACGGTACCATCAGAAACATCCTTGATGGAACAGTTTTCCGCGAACCTATCATTATCAAGAACGTTCCTCGTCTTGTTCCTGGTTGGACTCAACCAATCGTCATCGGCCGTCACGCTTTTGGTGACCAGTACCGTGCGACTGATACTGTTATTCCTGGTAAAGGAACTCTGAAAATGAGCTTTACTGGTGAAGATGGAACAACTCAAGAGTGGGAAGTTTATAACTTCAAAGGTCCTGGTGTTGCTCTTTCTATGTACAACACTGAAGAGTCTATCCGTGGATTTGCTCAGTCTTGTTTTGAAATGGCCCTACTTAAAGGATGGCCTCTTTACCTTTCCACTAAGAATACCATTCTTAAAAAATACGATGGCCGTTTCAAAGATATCTTCCAAGAAATCTACGAAAAAGATTATAAGAAGAAGTTTGAAGCTAAAGGCATTTCATACGAACACCGTCTAATCGATGATATGGTTGCTGCTGCCATGAAGTGGTCAGGTGGTTTCGTTTGGGCATGTAAAAACTACGACGGAGACGTTCAGTCAGATACAGTTGCTCAAGGTTTCGGTTCCCTAGGTCTTATGACTTCAGTTCTTATGACACCAGATGGTAAGACACTTGAAGCAGAGGCTGCTCACGGAACTGTGACTCGTCACTACCGTTTACACCAGCAAGGTAAGCCGACTTCAACCAACCCTATCGCGTCTATCTTTGCATGGACTCGCGGTCTTGCTCACAGAGGTAAGTTAGATGGTAACCAACCACTTATTGATTTCTGTAAAGCTTTAGAAGAAGTTTGTATCCAAACTGTGGAAGAAGGTAAAATGACAAAAGACCTTGCTGTATGTATCCACGGCGATAAAGTAACAGCTGATCAGTACCTTACTACAGAGGCTTTCCTTGAAGCCATTGATGAAAATCTAAAAAAACGTCTTACTAAGTAAGAATAAAAAAGAAGGGAGGATTTAATCCTCCCTTCTTTTTATCTGAAACTATAAATCATTTTAAGAACTTCAACTGTCTTCTTTTTTCCAATAGGACTAAAGCCTGTATCCCCTCTTCCTGTATTACGAGTAGGATTCACAGAAACGTCCCAAAAGCTTGCCCCTTGGAACCAATCAAAACGTGGCTCCCAGAAGCTTTTAAAGATCGCTTCATAAGCAGCCGCTTGATGATCTTCATTATAGTATCCTGCCCCTGTTTCATAGGAGAATGGATCAATGAATCCTCTTTCAATTGAACGGAACCCAACTTCTTTAAAAATCATTGGTTGAAGTTTATCTGTTACCGATTGAATTTCTGCCAGAGCAATATCCACTTGGGAAGCATACTCATCAGAACGCAGTTGCAACTGATCTACCAGTGTTACGTAATTGCGAGAGAAAGTTTCATTTTTACTTCCTAAGCTTCGATACATATCAATTCCAATAGCATCAAGCTCATTCCAGAAACTTACCAGATCTTGCCAGATTTCATATTCTTCTGGATCTTGTGGGTGAGCGAGATCAACTAAGCGATATCTCCATCTTTCAAATTCTCCTCCCATGGCCGTCAGTTCACCATTGGCACTCACACGATCATCAGTAAAGTTGATATCGTACATAATACGAGTATCCTTAGAGAGCTTAGAGCGAGCATAGCGAAGTAAACTTAGCCATCTTCCAGGAAAACCATATGGTTGCTCTCTCCATTGATCCTCAAGGCCAACGGTCATGGAATAAAGTTCAGCACCAATGGTGTATTCTTCAACTTTATTTAAACGAGCAATGAGAAGATATTGATCATGGAACTGTTTAAAAGATTCAAACCAACGATCAGGATCTCTTGGTTGAATATTTCCATGCCACCATGTTTTTTTTGTACCATTAGGCATTGTTTCGATGTAGGGAAATTCTCCATTAGGACCGACCACAAAAAAGATGGGTCTGATTCCAACGGTCATTCCCTGACGATGAATATAATCGATTAATCTCTTATAACGATTTCTCTCATCGTTTCTTTGATTGATGGGAATGTCCGGAACAACATCATTACCTCGTGGATCAAACATTTTGGCCTGAGGATTAAGAATAACATGATTGGCCCCCAGTGCTTTAATTTGGTCCACCGCAATCTGCGCCGCCGTTTTAGGACGCCCCTGAGGAGCTGCATCGTAAACGAAATCCCCTAGCTGTGTTAAATTCATTCCTCTCACATAATCACCTTGTGCTAAAGCAAATGTTGAGAAGAGTCCTAGAAATAAAACCAGAAAACTTTTCATGAAATGACTCCTATTTGTTCTAAGATGTCCCAGGCCCTTTTTGAACTAAACCCATCACCATAGGGATTCGTTCCTTGGACTTGAAGACCCTCTTGATATAAAGAAATAACTGATTGATAAATTTTTTGAGGATCGGTACCTGCCAGAACAGAAAAACCTTTCTCAACCCCTTCTGTTCTTTCTGTCGTCTCTCTCATAACCACCACAGGTACTCCTAAAGAAGGAGCTTCTTCCTGAATTCCTCCCGAGTCAGTAACAATAACTCGAGCATCTTTCATAAGAGCAATAAAACTTAAGTAATCTACTGGCCTTGTTAAAAGAAGATTATCCAAGCCGGCCAGTTCTTTCATCATTACTTCACTAACATTAGGATTAGCATGCACAGGAAAAATGAATTGAACTTGTGGCATCTCATAGGCAAGGGTTTTGAGGGCACTGGCAATCTGTCTCATTCCCTCTCCGAAGCTCTCTCTTC
>DATGND010000080.1:0-2582 GCA_035306925.1 Bacteriovoracaceae bacterium
AGACAGGTCAGTCTTCATTTTCGATAAGCGTAGTGTCATTTCCATGTGCGCATTATCCCTCATAATTTTGAAACTGTCCTGAAATTTATCTCCTTCCTTCTACAGTTTTACCCCCTAACTCCGATAAATTGACTAACAAAATTAAAACCTACAAGGAAGGTATGTATGACTCGATGGATGATGTCTATTAAAGCAATGGCCCTTGCTCTCATTATGGTAGTTTCTACTAGCTGTGGCGGAAACAAGCCTCAGGGTATTCCAAAGCTTCCAGGAATCGAAGGCCCAATTATGAATGTGGTAAACGGGAAAGTTCTCATGACTTTCAAGTTCTTACACCTTCATGCTGATGCTGGGTTCATGGCGCCAGTTCCAGATACAGAAAACTCTTATATGGAATTTTCTCCAAACGCCCAAGACGGCGGTATGATGTTTGTTCTTCACCTAGATCCAAAAGATTTAGAAAGAATCGATGTTGGACTTGGTGATGGAAATACACTTCCAGACGGTCGTCCTCTACCAGGTATTCCAGGCGGAGTTCTGCAAAACTCACTTCGTCTAGATACTCCTTGGAATGATATTTCATTCTACTACCACGAAAAAATGTTTGGCCTGTGGCTTCCAGTTGGATTTGAAACTGCAGGGATCTCAGGATACTGGAATATGTACGTTAACAACCAAAACATTGGTTTCCTAGGCTTAGTTGGTAATGATCCAGTTAACGGCTACTCTGCTGGTGCAGTTGTCCTTCTTAACAGAGACGCTCTTAAGAGCTCATCTCTTAAATCTCTGATTAAGAAATCTGAAAGAAACCCACACATCGTTTATTAATACTCCAGGGCCCCTTCCGGGGCCCTTTAAGTCTTTAAAATCACATTTTCCCCACTGAAAAAAAGTCAGTAAGTTTTACAAAAAATAAATTCAGGTTATCTAACTCTTGTATATTGGGCCTTATGAGTTCAAAACTTCTCATACTTGCCCTCTTCATAGGACTTTGTTGTTCCTGCGGAAAAAAAGCTGAAGAGAGCGGTCACTCAAATAAAAAAAGCCTCACCTACAGTGAAGCTGAGATTAATTTCTATCTGTTCAATGAGATCAGAAGATGCGTTGAAGCCGATGATACGGTTTGTCTTAAAAGAGTTCTTCAGTACAAAAAAGATATTAAGCTCAATGAGCTTGGTTACGATGGTGAAACCCTCTTAACGAAAGCACTCTCCATGGGACATGTCTCCACTGCCAAACTTCTTATACAAGAAGGTGCTGACATACACGTCTCTAATATCAACAACGAAACACCTCTGATAATTGCTGTGAATAAGAAACTAGAAGGAATCGTGAAGGAACTGGTGCAACTCAAAGCTGATCTGAATAAAAAAGATATCTTCGGAGACACGGCCCTTATTCTTGCAATTAAGCATAAAAATGAAAATCTCGCACTTTTTCTCATTGAAAAGGGAGCAGATATCATGATTGATGATCGCTATAGTCGCTCTCCTTATAACCTGAGTACACTTTATAAACTTGATACTGTATCAGAAACCATTAAATCACTTTTAGAACAAAAGTTTGGCGAACCTGATATTGAGGAATTTAAAAATCAAATTCTTCATGATGAATTCAAACGTATTGTTAGAACTGTCAGCCGCTTCAATCATCTGGTTGTTCAATATGAAGAGATTAATCCCCTTTCTCTTCTGGCACTAAGAGGAAATGAAGACGAAAGCATTGAAGGAGCTAAGATTTTTATGCGCTGGGGGGCCAAAGTTGACGGGCCAGAGACTCCCTATTCTAATCCACCTCTCATTGAGGCCATGATTAATTTAAAATTTGAATATGCTGAATATCTTATCGATAAGAAAGCAGATCTCAATAAACTCTCCATCGAAGGATTACCTCCACTTCAATATGCTATTGAACTCAATGAACCTTCATTAGTAGAAAGTCTCTACTCCCGAGGGGCCAAGAAAAGATTTGATGTTTTTGATGCCTGTTCTATTGCTAAAAAAATTGCTGATGATTTCTCAACATCCAGTGATAAGCAAAAGAATAAACAAATCAGAAAAATTCTAGGTTGCAGTTTCTTTGGCTGGTTTTAAATTAAAGACCCACTTCAAGAGCAATAATCCAGGAAGCGCAATCAGAGTGCAGAAGACAAAGAAAAGCTCCCAACCCATAACCTTGGACATATACCCCGTTGGACTGGAAAGAATCACCCGAGGAACACCCATCAACGCTGTTAAAAGAGCATACTGAGTAGCGGTAAACTGCTTATTTGTAAGAGAAGCCATATAGGCAGAGTACGCAGCTGTTCCCATCCCTGAGGCAAGGTTTTCAAACGCGATAACCATCGCCAAAGAGGTAATACCCAAAGGAAGGTGAGGTAAAAAAGAAAAGCCCAGAGTTGAAACGGCCTGAAGGATTCCAAAGAGAACTAAGGCGCCCTTCATATTCATCCGAAGCATGATGGCCCCACCGATTAATCCCCCACTCATAGTAGCAATCATTCCAAAAGTCTTGGCCACGGTGGCGATATCAGTTTTTGAATAACCGATATCAAGGATAAAAGGTGTGGTCATATTGGAGGC
>DATGND010000081.1:0-14369 GCA_035306925.1 Bacteriovoracaceae bacterium
GTGCAACTGGAGAAGGTCCAAATTTTTCTACAAGTGGTCAAGAAGCCCGTAGTAATTTGGCCAGTATCTTTAAAGTTCACGTTAGTTCAAGCCTTCAATCATCTATTACTGAGGAAAACTCACTTCATCAAATGGAGATGAAAGTACGCGCAGAAGCAACTCGATCTTTACAGACTTCTGTGGATGAAGTGCTGGAGTCAGTACAGATAAAAAAACGCTTTCAAAAAGACGGTGTTTTCTATTCATTGGCAAAACTTGATCGCCATGCCGCTACCGCCATTCTCAATAATAGAATCGATAAAATTGACCAGGAACTCCTTTCCTATTGGAATCGAAAACAGAGAACTTTAGTCCGTAAAATGTTGAGGCTAAGCCTGGAAAGATCTTCCATTGAAGAAAAACTAGCTATCCTCACCCCTGTCTTCAGACCGGCCCCTATCAGTTATCAACAGATTCTGGATTGGTCTTTGTCTTTTAAGAATAAAGTACCTGTTTCTTTAAAAGTAGGACATGCCCCCAAGTGGCTTACTTCCAAACTTTCAAGTTTATTGAACGAAGTTGGTTATAAAATCGAAAAAGGGGAAGCTAAAAACCTTGTCAGTGTTAATGTGACCTCCATTAAGGAGTACCTGAACGTAAGTGGTTTTGAAAAATACACCTTCACCATGAACATCCAAAATATCCAAAAAGGGCAAAAAGTCGGCCATCTGACCAAGTCGGAGACTGTTGTTGGAAGAAATCAGGAAGATGCTCTTTTAAAAATAAAAAATTCTTTTGTCGAATATCTTGAAGACCAGCTTTATACTTTAAATCTTGATTAATTAAGGAGTTTCCATGAAGGTTGGGGTCATCGCTCTGAGTGTTATTCTACTATACGGTTGTTCAAGCTCTTCTAAGAGAGAGGTTAAGGACGTAGACAACTCCAGGACTATAAAGAAAGACTATGAAGTCAAAGATGCTTCTTCACATTTTCGTCCGGGATGGATTGAAGATGCTGAACAGTGGGCAAGTCAAGAAGGGTGGGATGTTAAAAAGTATCGTTACTTTTCTTTTGAAACAGAGCCAAACTCTTCACGCCAAATGGCCTGTAACCTTGCAAAGGCCAATGCTCGTGCAGACATTGCCAGTGAGATTACAACATTCATAAAAAAATCTCTGGCTTCAAGTGAACAAGGTCAAATTGCTCTTGATCCCAATAATCCTTCATCAGAACCGATTCGTTCTTATGTGCAAAATGATCTTTCCGAAAGAGTGCAAGGACTCATCCACGGTTCTAGTATTGTTAAAACCTACTGGGAAAAAAGAAATTATCTCGTAAAGTTAGGTGCTAAAAAGAATTATGTTGGTCAGACTTGTGCCGTACTTATTCGTATGGATCAAGACCGCTTAAAAGAAGCCATTAATAAAGCTGCACAAGGAATCGAGAAGAGTGCTACTCCTGAATTGAAGCAAAACGTACAGAAAGCACTCGAAAATCTTGAAGATGAATTTTTGAAAGCTCGTCAGGGTGAAATTTAAGGAGTTATAAGAATGAAGTTTTTAGTTACGATGCTACTTCTTAGTGGTTTAGCAACTTCTTGCGGAGGTTTCCAGGCAAAGAGAGTAGATGCTAAGGAATCAGATGAAAAAGCATTAAAAATTACAGACAACTGGGTTTCAGCTGATACGACTCAAGCGATCTCTGAAATCATAAAACAAATGAAGTCTCATCCAGGCTTTATGAGAATGAAGTCCCGTTATGGAACACCAAAGCTTTTCATTGCTGAAGTACAAAATGATACAGCAGAAGCTTACTTCCCAATCGGGGATCTTAACGATGAATTGTTAAATGAACTTTCATACTCTGGGGATTTTGAGCTTGTGGATAATAAAGCAAGAGAATCTCTGTTAAAAGAAATTACTTACCAGAATGATGGGATGGTTGATCCCAAGACTGCCAAGAAAATCGGAAATCAGATTGGGGCAGATATTCTTATTTTTGGTAACGTTTATATGAAACCAGAAAAAAGAGATGGGCGAACCATTAAGGAATATTCTGTTAACTTACGTATGACTGATCTTGAGCGTGGGACAGAAGTTCTAAGAACACGTACTAAAATCAATAAGTATTCTGAAAAATCTTCTTTTGGATGGTAAGTAAAAAAAATCTTTTTAAATTTTTCACTCTTTTAGTCCTGGTAGCTTGTGCTTCAGGACTAAAAGAGCAGATGCTGGACTATCGTAAAAGTCTGGAGCAGCTTAATTTAGCGAAAGCTCATTCAATTCTTGAAAAATCAGTTTTAAAAACTGATTCCAAGTCAAAACTTCTCTGGCATTTGGAAAATGGCTCCATCAATTTTATGCAAAAAAATTATGATGAAGCGATTAAGAACTTTCAGACTTCCCTGGATATCATTGACGATCTCTATACGACTCGCATTTCTTCTCTTATCGTCGGCGCTCTGATTGATAGTCGAGATGAGTTTGAAGGAGCAGGGTACGAGCGCTCTCTCGCCCACTACTATCTAGCAAGATCTTATTATGAAAAGTATCTCGCTCATGGTGAGCGCAGTGACCTTTTTGGAGCAAGAGCCGCTATTCTTGCCTGGGACAGTTATTTCCAAAGCATTAATCGATCTCCAATGAAAACAATTTACCGTACGGATTTGTTATTAAAAATTTTTGGAGCGCAAATTCACGAACAAATTAACACCAGAAACGATGGACAGATTGCACTTCAACTCTATAAAGATGCACTCAAGATGTCAGAGTCTATTGGAGGTATCTTCAATTACTTTAATGAAGAGTCTCTGGAATTCATTAAAGAGTTGGAGTCAGGAAAAGAGAAGAAGAAGTTTAAAGCGACCATTGGCCACCAGGACTTCATGGACTTTTTAAAATACAAGATTCTCTCTTTAACCTACGATCTTCGTCGTTACGAGTTTGATAAAATGGCCAAAGACTTGAAAGCAAGTCCTGAAATGATCAAACGTTCTAAGAGAACGCCCAACGTGAGTATCATTTTAGAAGAAGGTTTGATTGCTAAGAAAGTAGGACGAGAGTTTAATTTCGGAATCAAAGGCGCCATTGATAAAGTAGAAGATCCCAAAACTAAGGAAGCCATTAAAAAGCATGGTGTTCCAATGATTGGTGCATTTGCTATGAATGTTTTAGGACTAGTGCCTAAGAATCTTTCCACTGGCTCATTCATTTTTGCTCATCAGTTTACAACTCTAGCTGTTTCAGAAATGGCCATTCAGTTTGAACTTCCGATGATTGAAGAAGCTCCTAAGCTTAAAAGGCTAGGGCTTTATGTGATGGATGAAGATTCCAAAGTCGTTGAGATTCGACCTCTGGCCTTAGTGACTCAAACTTCTGATCTTGCTCGCACCATTCTGGAAGAAGAAGCGGTTTCAGAATACGTTCGCAAAGGGACGAGAGTGGCCCTAAAGCATTTAACAGCTATTACCGCAGCCTTTGTCCTCTATAATCAGTTAAAGACTCCGGAAAACGACTTTATCGCACGATCAGTGGCCCTTGGTAGTTACGTTGCTTCAACTAAAGTGATTGCGGCCATGGAAGAAGCGGATACAAGACAATGGATCTCACTTCCTGAAGCCATTCGTATGCAGGAGTTCGACCTCAAACCAGGTAAATACAAGTTAGGTCTGGCCCCCTTTACTGATGACGGCACTTGGCCCGATCAACCGAGTAAAGAACTCGGAGAAATTGAAGTCTCTAAAAACAAAGCACTATTCACCTTTCGCCTTTAAATTAATCTAGAGTTTTTTTTCACAATACCGAGAAGTCAGTTAATGAAGAAGTTAACTGCCCTGCTATTGTGCTTAAGTTTTTCCGTTTTTGCTGCTGAAGAAAAAATCCTTTATGTAGATGGGAATTTTTCAACGAATCGAACTTGGATGGATTTTACAACAAGTGAAGAGCTTAATATCAACAAGCTTCTGGAACTTTTGGCAAGATCTCAAACAGGTTCCGAGCTGATTGAAAAGGCCCGGCAGAAGGCCCAAAATTCAAGCAAAAGACTCATTGATGTCATAAAGGCGGGAGAAGGTTCGCTTACCGATACAACATTGGTAAGGAAGTTTTCCCCAGAAGCCCCAGAAAAAGTGGAGTATGAAACCAGGTCAGTGGTTTACATTAATCGTACTCATACCTGGAGCGATGCTCTTTTAGATCTGGCCCATGAACTAACTCACTTTGTTTACCGTGACGGTTTCAACCCTTATGCAGAAAACTTTAATGTAAAAGATTTCATTAAAAGTACTATTGAGGGGCAGGGTGGAGAAGCCCAGGCTTTTATTATGGAGTGTAGAGTTCTTGCGGAGCTTTTTAAGTCAGGATCTTCCCAAGGAAGAAGTCATTGCAACTCTATAAAGGATGAACAAGGCCAAATCTCTATGAATAAGGCAGTAGAACTGTTTTATCACGTGGGCCCTTATTATGAGACTTTTCATAAACAGCTTTCTCAGCGTAGGGTTGCCAGTGAATTTGATCACCTTAAACCATCGAAAATAAATTTTGTTTCCTCTGCTTATGGTCTTCCTTATCCGGTAGCAGCATTAATGGAATTTGACCTAGTTATGAACAAAGTCTGCGAAAATGACCGCAAGCGTTTATCCTATTATCAATCAGCACAGAGGGGACCTGCTTCTACCGATGTGGCCAATACTCAGTTTATTCAATCCTATAATAATCGATGTAAATAATCTTCTTTGGGCCCGGATTTTGGGCCTATTTATTCCAAATAAGTAAATTCGAAATTCCAAGGACTTTCATTGACGAAAACAAGGGTTCAAGTGTAAAACCTTAGGATAAGTATTCTTATAGACGCAATAAAAAATCGGAGTTTCTCCATGCAAGATGGTGTTGTTTTAACCACCCTCGATGATTTTCTCAATTGGGGTAGAAAAAATTCTCTTTGGCCAATGACCTTCGGTCTTGCCTGTTGTGCGATTGAAATGATGGCCACAGGTGGTGCAAAGTATGACTTAGAAAGATTTGGTGCAGGTGCCTTCATGGCCACTCCACGTCGTTCGGATGTCATGATTGTTGCTGGAACAGTAACGCTTAAAATGGCAACTCGTGTGAAAACACTTTTTGAACAGATGCCAGAACCAAAATATGTTATTTCGATGGGCTCTTGTGCCAACAAAGGTGGACCTTATTGGCAACATGGTTACCACGTTCTTAAGGGTGTAGATGAAGTCGTTCCTGTGGACGTTTACGTTCCAGGATGTCCTCCTCGTCCTGAATCTTTAATTGAAGGTGTTATGACACTTCAGAAGAAAGTTGCTAACGAGCGCCTTCTTCGTAACAAGTGGGTGAAGAATGCTTAATCAACTAGCTGAACTGATTAATAGTAATGTTGCAGGCGCCAATGCCACTGTCTCAATGCCAGAAGAGGCTAATCTTGATGGAGCTATTTATATTGATGGTGCGAAGATGTTTGATGTGGCCAAGTGGTTACGTTCAAATAAAGAAATGCCATTCAACGTTCTTCAAGTAATCTCTACTGTTGATTACCTTGAGTACATTGAAGTGTGCTACATGTTCGCTCACTTTGATATTGAGAACCCTCGTGAGTTTATTCTTAAAGTGAAGCTTACAGACAGAGTAAATCCAAACATTGATTCGATTGTCTCTATCTATGCTGCGGCTTCGTTCCAGGAAAGAGAAGCCTATGACATGATGGGAGTGCGTTTTAATAACCATCCTGATCACCGTCGTATTCTTTGTCCGGATGACTGGGAAGGATATCCTCTTCGTAAAGATTATGTTTATCCAAAAATGTATAACGGAATGGAAGTATTCCCTGACAGCAAGATGAACTTTGAAGATAGAGAGTACAAAGCTCGTCAGGATCTAATCGCGAAAGCTCAAAAAGCTTCGTCAGTAGACGCTTAATAGGAAAGGATCATATATGCAAAGCCGTTGGGATATTGGCAGACCTGAGAAGCCAACTATCAACTCAGAAACAGAACAGTTAAAAACGGAACTCCTTACGTTGAATATGGGGCCACAACACCCTGCTACTCACGGAGTATTACGTATTGAAATCAAAACTGATTCTGAAATTGTTGCTCACGCTATTCCTCACGTGGGTTATCTCCATCGTTGTATGGAAAAGCACTCTGAGAATTTAGATTACAGAGGAGTGATTCCTTTCGTTGATCGTCTAGATTACCTAGCAGCAATGAGCATGGAATGGACTTACGTTGCAGCAGTAGAAAAAATGCTTGGAACAGAGGTACCTCGTCGTGCTGAACTTCTTCGTATTATGTGTGCTGAGCTTCAGCGTATTGCTTCTCACTTAGTAGCGTTTGGTACTTACATTATCGACCTTGGTCCACAAACTGTATTCCTTTACGCATTTGATATGCGTGAAAAAATCCTAAGGATGTTTGAAGAAGTTTCCGGTGCTCGTATGCTTTATAACTACATCTGGATTGGTGGAGTATGGAACGACTGGACTGACGAGCAATTAAAAAATGTTGAAGACTTCTGTGATCAAATGGAAGTTGAAGCTAAAAAATACTACGAGCTTAACAGTTCAAACAAAATCTTCATTAACCGTACGGCCAACGTTGGTATCATGAGCACTAAAGATTGCTTTGATTTCGGAGCAACTGGTCCAGTACTTCGTGGTTCTGGATACGCTTGGGATTTACGTAAAGTGAAGCCTTACTCTCTTTATGAAGAGTTTGATTTTGATGTTTGCGTAGGAACAGGTGAAATCGGACAAGTAGGTGACTGTTATAACCGTTACATCGTTCGTATGAACGAAGTACTTGAGTCGATTAAAATTATTCGCCAAGTTCTTAAGAAGCTTGAGCCAGGTCCTATCATGGCGAAGGTTCCAAAAATTATTAAGCTTCCAAAAGGTGAAGTATATATGCGCCATGAGTGCCCTCGTGGAGAGCTAGGTGTTCACCTTGTTTCTGACGGTGGAAAAACTCCTTACCGTCTCAAAATTAAATCACCATGTTTTACCCACATATCAATGCTTCCACGTGTAGCACCAGGGCAAATGATTGCTGACTTCGTAGCTACTGTTGGTTCAACTGATATTGTACTAGGAGAGGTTGACCGATGAGCACTCAGACCGGTTCAGTGAGAGATTATTTCTCGGCACTATTTGATGGAATCACTTCTACGGCGCGTGCGCTGTATATTACATTTAAGTATGTTTGGTCGGTAAAGCCTGTTTCAATTGAATATCCTGAAGTACGCGAAGTTCTTCCTGAAAGAGCTCGTATGAGACTTTTCAACGATGTGCTTAACTGTATCTCATGTACTCAATGTGCAATGGCATGTCCTGTTGACTGTATTTACATTGCTTTTGAAAAGCTTCCAGAAGGAGCAGAAATCAAAAAGACAAGTAATGGTCAGGCCATCCGTTTAAAGCTTACTCAATTCACTATCGATACGGCCCTTTGCTGCTACTGTGGTCTTTGCACAACTGTATGTCCGACAGAGTGTTTAACCCATTCTCATGACTATGAGTTCTCTCAGTACACAATCGATACGATGAAGTATGATTACCTTGCTCCAGACGTTATGGTCTGGAGAGATAGAATCGTTAAAAGTTAATACTGATAAAAAAAGGCCCTCTTTCGAGGGCCTTTTTTATTTCTTGGAAATTTCTTCAATCGCCACTTCTTCCCCTAAAAACTTTGCTTTAAATGTTACTTCAGTTTTCCCTGTAGGTAATTTATCGATAAATTCCTTCGAGAGGCGGGAGGAGGTCCCGGAGATTTTGTAGGAGTTATTGTTATAAACGAGATACCTATTGGTGTTACTCATTTTAGAAATGGCACCATCTCGATAGGTGTTCGTGCTCTTGGTTTGAAGTTTAGAGGCTTCTTCCAAGGCCGTATGATCAATACTGACCTGTTTCCCGCAAGAAACAATAAGAAGCAGTCCACCTAGCAGTTTTAATACCATAGTAAACTTGTCGGAATGAGCGAGAAATACTTTAGCTTGAAGCTGAGGAATAGCTTGAAACGCCCTTCTTCCAAACAGTTAGCATAAGAAGCCAAAAGAAGGCGCAGATTCCAAAGAAGTGGACAAGCAGCCATGGATTGAAGGGTTCAATAAAAAAACGGGCCGGATAAGAGGCCACTAATGAAAGAGGAATGATGTAAGTAAAGAGAATGCGAACAAAACCTTTATAGATGCGATCAGGCCGCTCTCCTGCCAAAGCAATGGCATAGAAGAAATCAATGAGTCCTCTTTTATTTTGAATCCAAAAAGAAGGAAGAACAAAAAGCATCTGAATGCAGTACTGAAGAAGTACTCCACAAATAAGAAGGAAGAGATAAAACAGAAGATCCAGCACAGTAAAAGATGATTGGTATTGAAAAAGGGCATACACAAAAAAGCCCATGGCCACTAAGAGGTTCATTAACGAGTTAGCAGCAAACTCCCTAAGGGATAAAAAGAATAGAGGGGAGACAGGTCTGATTAAATAATAATCTAAATCACCTCGATTAATCAGCTGAGGGAACCACCAGATGTTGTTAGAGAAAATAGTCATATTAAGGCCATCACAAAGAAGGTAGCCCGCAATAAAAAGAATCATCTGATCTTGCGTCCAGCCTGCCAGAATAGGTGTGTGGAGATAGATGACCTGAAAGAAAAGAATGTTAACAACGTAATAAATAATATCCATGAGAAAACGGAAGAAAAAATCAATCCTAAACTCCATGGCCTTTGAAAAGGAGAAGCGAAGAAAGTATTTATAAAGAGTGAGGTATCTGATCATATTCCCACTCCGGCATAAGATTTTTGACCTCTTCTCCACATTAAATTCACAATACCGAAGAAAATAAAACTCCAGAATGTCAGGATACTAAGTCCTTCAATCGTTTCAGAGAGAGGGATAAGACTCATTGTACTCTTAACTGGTAAAGAGATGAGATAAGGAAAAGGAGTGTATTTAAGAATGCTAATGGCCCAATCAGGAAAGAAATCCATAGGGATAATTCCTCCACCGAAAAAAGTCACAAAGAATCTGAGCATAACCATGAGGGCCCAGATGTAATCGGCCCAGAGAGAAATCAGTTCTACAATCATCGACATACTCATGTAGCAAACGCTGGCAATAAAGAAGACAAAGAGACCGATGAACAGGCCTTGGGGGTTTAAGGGCATGTCAGTGAAGAAAAGGTGAAATATCAGATAGATAAAAAATAATTGTATACAATAAAAGAATGAATGGGTGAGATAAGTAATACTCTTATAGACAAAGGCATTGACCGGATAGATTAAGTAGCGGGTAAATGTTCCGTCATAAATTTCTTGAGAGAGAAATCCGATATTTTGTCCAGCAAGGATACGTACTCCGATAGGTACCAGAAGGTAGTAGAGAGTCATCATCTCTAAATTAAAACCTTGCATGGATGTAACATTGTTGGTTTCAAAAATGTTTTGCCATAAAGAGCGAGCAATCAATAATTGAATGAGAGTTTGTCCGAGGAAGGTAACCCAGAAATCTGTTCTATAGGCAAAAATCTTTCGTAGCTCCATGGCCACAATTGATGAGAAGCCTCTCATACCGTTTGAAGCCCATTTTTAAGAATGTGATCAATAATGTCTTCAATTGAAGGATCTTGGATATTGAGATCCAAAACATCGAGAGTTTCAAAAAGTTCTCGAGTCTTGGCGGAGAGTTCACTTCTTTTGATGGAGATTTCCATAACCTTATCTTGAGTTGTGACTTTCAAGACTTTTTTATCCCCCATGAGTCTTTGAATATCCAATAAGGCCCCATCATAGATAATCTCTCCCTCACGAAGAATATTAATGCGAGAACACAGCTCCTTTATATCTTCCATATAGTGGGATGTGAGAATCATGATTGGTTGATACTTATCTCGATAGTCTTTTAAAAATTCTCTGACGGCTTTTTGTGAAGTGATATCGAGACCGATTGTCGGTTCATCAAGAAAAATCACTTTGGGATTATGAAGAAGAGCTGCCATGAGTTCTACTTTCATTCTTTCACCCAGAGATAACTTTCTCACCTGAGTTTTAAGATGTTTGGTTAATCCCAGCATCTCCGAGAGGTAATTTACATTTTCGTGATAAGTCTTATCATCGATCTGATAAATTTCTTTCAACAAGAGAAAGGAATCCAGTGCCGGAAGATCCCACCAGACCTGATTCTTCTGTCCCATAATAAGCGACATTTGCTTTCGATACTGATTACTTCGTTCCCAAGGTTTGAAGCCAATAACACTGACTTCACCGGCAGTAGGGTGAATAATCCCTGAGAGGATCTTTACGAGAGTGGTTTTACCTGCTCCATTGGCCCCAATGAGTCCCAGAATTTCTCCAGGATGGGCCTTAAGGTTAACGTTCTTTAAAGCATATTTGGTAACACTCTTTCTGTGAAACAGACCTTTGAGTGAGCCCATTAGCCCTGGTTCTTTTTGATAGATAGGAAAAGTTTTGGAAAGCCCGCTGACTTCAATCATAGTTTATGAAGAATCATACCTTTAAGGTAGCTTCCCTCTGGAAATCCTTTAAGTGTTGGACAATCTTGTCCAAGACCAAGTTTTTTGCCGATTTTATACTTAAGACCTAACTCTTTTAGATAATCGCTGATTTGTCTTTCAAACTTTTGAGCAGTTACCTGATGAGTATTGAGAAAGATAACCATCTTTCCGTTCTGCTCTAGCAGGCGATCCATTTTTAAAAGAAGATCTTTATAGGCCTTAATGGCCGATGTTCTTTTTTGTCCATCAGATGAAGATGATGGAGGATCACAAATAATAAAATTAAATTTTCTATCTGCTGAATGAAGTTCTTCTAGTGCTTCATCACAGGCCTTGGTAATGGCCTCATGTTTACTGGAATCGATTTCTGGATTAAGTCCAAGATTCTGCTGAAGCCACTCAATATACTTGGGAGAAAGGTCAACAGAAGTTACCTGCTTAGCTCCTAACTTTAATGCCCAAAGAGAGAAAGCTCCGGTGTAACTATAGAGGTTAAGCACGAGGGAGTTTTCATTGATTTCTGATTTAAGAGTATCTCTCACTGAACTCATATCAGTGTAAAGACCAGTGTCATAAGATGAACCGAGGCGAATCAGGTACTGCATACCAAATTCATTCAGGTGAAATTCATCTTTGCGGGTTTGATCAACAGCATTTTGTGGTAGTTTCTGCAACTCTTTGGTCTCTCCACGCAATTGAAACCAAATATTTTCATCACTAATCTCAGGATAAACTTCCTGAATAGTTGTTTGAATAATCGACTTATATCTTAACCAAAAGCCTGTGTAGAACTGAATAAGCACTCTATCTTTGAGGCGAATAATAAAAAGTCCTGGAAGTTGATCGGCTTCTCCAAAACAGAGATAGTAATTTTCTCTGGTGTGTGAATCCTCAAGGGCCTTTCTTTTTTCAAAGGCCAGATCTAAACGGGCCTGAAGAGAAGCGGTGAAGTGTTGAGCTTCACGATCAAAGGGAGTCTTAGTAGACCATACTCGAGCTTTGATATTTCTATGTCGAGGATCATGGATGAGGAGGCTGATAGGTCTTTTCTTATCATCAAGCGCAATTATAAATTCAGCATGACGAGGGAATCGAAGTGAAAAGTTGTCTGCGGTAATCCATGGATGTCCAGACCGGAGTAATTTGATGGACACCGGATGAACGTTACATTCTGGAATTTTGTTCATGTTTAATGCTTTAAGTTGTTAATTCTTTCTTCAACCTTATCAAGAAGCCTAAGTAAAATATTGGTCATTTGATAAGGATTATCCAGGTATTGATAAAGACCAAACTGATTCAAGATCTGTTGACATTCAGTTGAGACTTCAGCACTAAAGGGATCAAAGTGCAAACCTAGAAATTTGATTTTCTTATATAACAGTTCTACTTCTTCCACATCATTCATCGCCTGGATATCTGACTCAAAATTGGCCATAAAATCCTGTGGTGCAACCACCTTTGTGGAACTTGTATTCAGAAGTGAACTCATAAATTTCAAATTATGCTAACCCATTGCAAGCTGTCAACGAAACCTCTAAAAAGGGCCTACGTTTTAGGAGAGTTTTATTTATGCTTAGCGTTTCAATTTATAGTTTTTGGCTCTTGCTCCTCTTTTATGGATTAAAACCAAAAACCTCGACAAAAAAACTTCCTCCCGGCGAAGAGCTTTTCCATTGGCTCAAGAAATTTAATTGGGACAGAAGAGAGCAGCATATCGGGCATCTGCCGCAGTACAAGTTTTTTTCAAGTTTAGTCAATTTACTGTTAGAAATGTCTCGCCGCTTTGGAGGGCAATACAAAGAAGCTTTTCTTTCAGTAAAAGAAAGCCTTAACCAAGATCTTCAATTTGAAAAAAAACTTAAAGAATTTATTCTAGGAAGTTACTTTCAAAAGTTTTGTATTTTTTCAATGAGCTGGGGGTTCATTTTCTTTGCTCAAAACCTAACGGGAGTGAGCCTCGATAATCGGGTGTATTTGTCTATCTTAAGTTGGCAATTAATCGGCCTTATTCTTTTTCCCCTGATTTGCTATCAGCTTAAAAAATATTATTTTTCAGAAATTGGTCAACTATGGCTAAGTCTCTACGTTTTAAAGGCCCTTTTGACAGTGAACTTATCGAGAAGTGAAGTTTTTAAAATGGCGCGTATTTATGAGCTTCATCATATAAAACATAAAAACCTTGTAAGCATCGTTGAAAAACTTCAAACATCCTGTGAATTAAGTCTTAAACAAGGAGGAAGTTATCTAAAAGATGTGGAAGAACTTATTCTAGAATGTAAATTTATCGAAAAATGGCACATTGAACTTTTTGAAAAAAGATTAGATGCTCTTAAGCTATTGATTTTATCAATTTTCTTTCTTCCTTCCTATCTGGCCTTCGTGTACTTCTTATTGAACTCATTTCTCCATCGAATATAGTTACAGAGCGAGTCTTTTTTGCTTTAATGTTCATTCTTACAAATAAAGGAATGCTATGTCTCAAAAGATTATTTTTTCAATGCACAAAGTAGGGAAGGTTTATCCTCCCAAAAAACAAGTTCTAAGAGATATTTCTCTTTCATTCTTTTACGGAGCAAAAATTGGAGTTCTCGGTCTTAACGGCGCAGGGAAATCATCTCTCCTCAAAATTATTGCAGGAGTTGATAAAGATTATATCGGAGAAGTAAACGCCTCTAAGGGTGTTTCTTTTGGTTACCTGGAGCAGGACCCAAAGCTTGATCCTAACAAGACGGTAAAAGAAGTTGTTCAAGAAGGTCTTGCTGAACTTGTGGCCATCGCTCAAAGATATGAAGAAGTTAATATGAAATTCGCGGAAGAAATGTCCGACGAAGAAATGAATAAACTTCTGGATGAGCAGGCAAAACTTCAAGATAAAATGGATGCCCATAATATCTGGGATCTTGACTCTCGTCTTGAACTGGCGATGGAAGCTCTTCGTTGTCCACCTTCAGATCAACTTTGCGGCGTTCTTTCCGGAGGGGAGAAACGTCGAGTGGCCCTCTGTCGTCTTCTTCTTTCAGAACCAGATGTTCTTTTACTGGATGAGCCGACTAACCACCTTGATGCAGAAACTGTTTACTGGCTTGAGCGTCACCTTCAGGCCTATAAGGGAACAGTCATTGCTATTACCCACGACCGTTACTTCTTAGATAACGTTGCGGGATGGATCCTAGAGCTTGATCGTGGTCATGGTATTCCTTGGGAAGGAAACTATTCTTCGTGGCTTGAGCAAAAAACAAATCGTCTTGCAGCGGAAGAAAAGGCACAGTCAAAACTTGCTAAGAAAATGCAAGAAGAACTTGAATGGATTCGTTCAAGCCCTAAAGCACGTCAGGCAAAATCTAAATCTCGTATTACGAACTATGAAAAGATGCTTGCTGACGCGAAAACTGAAAATAGAAATGAGACTAATGATCTCTTTATTCCACCAGGCCCTCGTCTTGGTGATGTTGTTATTGAGGCCAATGGTATTACCAAGGCTTTTGGAGACAAACTTCTTTATGAAAATCTTTCCTTTAAACTACCTCCTGGTGGAATTGTAGGTATTATTGGTCCTAACGGAGCAGGTAAGACCACACTTTTTAAAATGATTACCGGTCAGATTGAACCAGATGCAGGAACATTTAAAGTTGGTGAGACAGTTAAACTTTCCTACATTGATCAGTCACGTGAAATGGATCCTGAGGCAACAGTCATTCAGGAAGTTTCCGGAGGACTTGATCTTATAAAACTAGGTAACCGTGAAGTTAATGCTCGCGCATATATTTCTCGCTTTAACTTCTCTGGAGAGGATCAAAATAAGAGAATCAAAGAACTTTCTGGCGGTGAAAAGAACCGTGTTCACCTTGCTAAGATGCTCAAAGAAGAAGG
>DATGND010000082.1:0-5693 GCA_035306925.1 Bacteriovoracaceae bacterium
CACCCCAGAAGGCTATTCCTTCCCATCCACTTTTTTTAACAATAAGTAAATCAAACTGAGAAATAAGTTGGTGGATAATAACTGGGCCTACAAGCTTTAAGAACGTAATAAAGAAAACAAAGCCCACAATCATCCACTTGTATTTCAAGAACGTTTGAAAATGGATCCTATTAAGATCTTCACTAAGGGATATTTTCATCTCATGGTCATCAAAAAAATTTCTAATTTTTTTGAAACTAAGATTCTTCTCTTTGGTACTTAAATATCTAAGTATGTAGGTAAAAGTCAGGCGATTCCACATTACTTCAGTCCCTTGATTTGATTAAGACTGGCTATAGAAACATGCTACAACTGGACTGAAAACTTTATTTAAAACGAGTAAAACACATTTAATATCAATGTTTTTCACTCAACCTTTTCTTATTTGTGAGTAAAAGTAATATTCTTATCTGACTTAGCTATTGCCAGTCCTAACATCCGCTCTTTAAAATCTTAGATATGCTTAAATTTTTGTTTCTACTCTTTTTGTTTCAGCCTCTTACCTATGCACAGGTACACCACCCGGAATTACCTCCTGAGCTTATTAATGCTCCTTATCCGGTTTCTCGCTACTTTAGAAGAATTCCTATTGAGGAAGCTCACTCCTATCGTGGAATCCCTCGTTTTCAATATTTGGATGAAAATAAAGTAAGTATCTTGGTTTGGAACATACAAAAGATTAAACAAAAAGCATGGAGACAAGAGTTTGAAGTATTTTCTGAAAATAAAGATCTCATCCTTCTCCAGGAAGCTTATGAAAATGAGCTTTTCATAGAAAGTACTCAGGAGCTTCCTGATCATCGCTGGGATTTTGCTCAAAGTTTTGAGTATCTTCTTTACGGGATTACTACTGGGAACATGATTGGCTCAAACACTCAGCCTAAAAAAACTTCTGTTCTTCACTCACCAGATACAGAACCTATTTTAGAAGTTCCAAAGGCCACCATGGCCACCTACTATCCTCTTTCTTCATCAAAGCAAAGCTTATTAGTGATTTCTATTCACGGTATTAACTTTACTACGAACAAGGCCTTCTATCGCCAACTCAATCAAATTTTTACTCTGATTGATAAACATCCAGGTCCAGTTATCTTTGCAGGAGATTTTAATACTCATAACAAAAAACGTCTTAACTTTCTGGAAAGAGAAAGTAAAAAAAGAAACCTAACAAATCTAGATTTTAAGAATTCCCACTTAAGGAAAAAATTCTCTGGAAATATCCTTGATCACACCTTCGCTCGAGACGTAGAAGTGATTGAATCCTACGTTCCGGCCAATAGCAAAGGAAGTGACCATCCTCCAATGATCTTAACCGTTAAGATCACAGCCCAAGAATAAGAGAAACGACAGTAAAGTAGATAAGAAGTCCTGAAACATCCAGTATTGTTGTCACAGCTGGTGTAGAACTAACAGAAGGATCAAGTTTTAATTTACTGAGAAGAAAGGGAAGCATGGCCCCGACCAGGCAACCTGTGATTACAACACAAATTAAAGAAACAGAAATTGCAACGGCTATTTGTATTTCATTTTCTTCTGGGTAAAAGTTTTTAGTAAAAATATAACTTAGTATAAAACCCATTGATCCAAGAACCAGTGAAAGAATAAGGCCCGAAAATAACTCCCTTCTGATCACCCAACTCCAATCACTCAATTTTATATCCTTGAGAGCAAAGGCCCGAATCATTAAAGAAGCTGTTTGCGTTCCGCTATTCCCTCCACTAGCAATGATGAGAGGAACAAATAAAGCAATCAGTGCTTTTTCTGAGATTTTATTCTCAAACTGTCCCATGGCATGAACAGTAAGAATCCCACTTGAAAAAAGTAAAGTGAGCCATGTTAATCTTTTTTTAAGTAATGTAAAAACGGATATCCGTGAATATCTTTCACCGAGGGCTTCAATCCCTGAGAACTTCTCAAAATCCTCACTTCCCTCTATTTCTGCCACATCAAAAATATCATCAGCTGTAACAATACCTACTAGTTTTTTTCTTTCATCAACCACTGGCAATACGTTGATATCAAACCTCTTCATTACCTCTAAGGCTTCCTCCTGTTCAGCCATCTCGTCGATACAAGTAAAGCGACCATCTAAAAGTGTTTCAATTTTTTGGTCAGGATCACTAAGTATTACATCTTTAAGTTGAATCTCATCAATAAGTTCATCGTCATCATTAATCACATAGAGTACCTCAAAGGTTTCTGCATGAAGACCGTAACGCCTTAAATGATCAAAAACCTTATACATATTCCAATGAGGTCTGACTCTGACGAAGTAAGGAGTCATAATCCGGCCAACTGATTTTTTGGGATAATTAAGACGAGTTTGAACTTCGATCTTATTATAAAAATCCAGGAGATTGATAACTCTTTTATTTTGATAATGATCAAGAGATTCTAGAATGTAGAGTCGATCATCTGGAGAAGAAGCTTGTATGAGAGATACAAGCTTCTCATCAGTAAAAGATCTCACTAACTGCTCACGTAAATCACCTGGAAGGTAACTTATGACTTCCGCAGCTAGCTTGGTATCAAGTTGATGAATCAGTCGATTTTGCTGATGAAAATCCAGTTGCTCTAGAAAGTCAGCAATATCGACTGGGTGAACGAGTCGGCTAGGAACATATTGATTAGATTCCTGATGTTTCTCCACCTAAATCATTCTCTCCATCCCAAAAGTCATGCTTTTGTTGCTGTTGCTGTTGCTGTTGCTGCTGCTGTTGTTGCTGCTGCTGTTGTTGCTGCTGCTGCTGATCTCCTTTATCTGGAAAACTATCTTTTCCCTTTCCTTTATCTTTTTCTCCCTTATCAAAATCTATCCCTTTCCCTTTACCAGTAGTAGAACCTGTATCACCAGTCGTCACTCCAGTGGTGGTTGTTCCTGTTGTTCCACCTGTTGTGCCGGTAGTCTGGTCTTGCTCTTCTTCAAAATGAATCATGGCACAGGCAATTGGTAATGCTTCATGAGCACTTAAACCTTCAGTCCCTGCCACTGTGTCTGGAAGAGTGACCGTTTCACTTATTCCATGAATAATAATGGCCCGTCCCTCAAGGCTTTCTTTATCAAGAGAAGAATCCTGGGAAGCTTGATACTGATATTTCCCTGTTTCATCGGCCGTAGGATAATCTCCCTCTGCAGTGAGGTCGTTGGTTAAAGTAATGACTTGACTCGACTCTCCTATTGCTTCCGGGTAATCAATAATTCCATCTCCGTTTGCATCATCTGCTTCAACGGGACAGCCAGTGCGGCTATATACGATCTGCACATGTCGAGAGTTAGGAGCATGTCCATCTGACTCAAGTTCAATGAGGAGTTTTCCCCCAGACAAGCGAACAGAGCCACTAGCAGCAATATTTCCTGCAACGCTATTATTCAAAATCTGGAAATTTAAATTAGATGAAGACCTTTGAAAATTAGTATCAGTCTGTAAAGGAGACCTAAGAATTTGATCTCCGCATGAGATCAAAAGAAAAGAAGACAGTAGTGCACTAAATGTAGTTTTGACCATTTTCATATTCACTCCTTGAAATAAGAAGTGTTTTGCAAAAAAATGGCCAAAAAAAAAGGGCCTTTGCAGGCCCCTGTAATCTACACTTGATTAGTTAAGATGCTTACCAAGAAGACCAGTTAGTTCAAACATAGTCACTTCATCTTTACCGAAAACTTTTCTTAATTTGTCATCAGCAAGGATGTTTCTTTTGTTAGCTGGATTTTGAAGATTATGAGACTTAATGTAATCCCACATAAGTTTAACAGCTTCTGTTCTTGGAACTGGATTGGCACCAATCACATCAGCAAGTTCTGCAGATGGTGTTAATGCTTTCATGAAAGCAGCGTTTGGCTTACGAGGCGATTTTTCTTTTTTAGTCGTAGTCTCCATTAGACCCTCCGTGTGATTTAATTATTAATACTAAGTTTTCACAATTAATTATAGGTTTGCAATACTAGATTTAAAAAATCGCTTATCATAAACCAAGTTTGTTTCTTTAAGATCAATAACGTCATTTCTTTGGCGCTTTTTAGGCTTTACTTACTCTCTCTTACGTGTCCCTTGCCGATTACAAGATAACGACATGTCGTCATTTGTTCTGCTCCCATCGGTCCGTAAACTCCAATTTTACTTGTTGAAATCCCCAGCTCAGCTCCAAGCCCAAGCTCTCCTCCATCATTAAAACGAGTTGAAGCATTAACAACAACACAACTTGAATCCGTACAGAGAATAAACTTTTTTATATTCTCAGAATCTTTAGAAACAATTCCTTCGGTATGATGTGAACCATGGGTCTCTATGTGTTCTAAAGCCTCATCAACATCAGAAACAACTTTAACAGAAATAATGTTATCTAAATATTCAGTATGCCAATCTTCATCAGATGCCAGTTCATAGTTCGTAGAGGCCAGGGAATTGAAAAGAGAGTCAACCTTCACTCTTGTTTTCTTATTCTCTAAAGCCTTCACAATCTCGACACCTAAACTTTCTACAATATCCTGATGAAGAAGTAGAGTCTCTACAGCATTGCAGACACCTGGTCTTTGAGTTTTAGCATTAAGAATGATGTTTATGGCTTCATCTTTATCTGCGGACTTATCTATGAACAAATGACAAAGACCTTTATAATGGGCAATGACCGGCATCTTAGCATTTTCATAGACATACTTGATAAGCTGTTCTCCACCTCTTGGTACAACCACATCTATATATTCATTAAGAGATAAGAGTTCTTCTACATGACTTCTTTCTGTGGAAGGAAGAACTTGGATACACTCCTTTGGCAATTCACCTCCAATCGCCTCATGAATGATTCTTCCTAAAACCTCATTTGAATGTTGAGCTTCTTTACCACCCTTCAAAATCATGCAATTGGAAGACTTCAGCGCAAGTGCAGCTGCATCGATAACCACATTGGGTCTGCTCTCAAAGATCATGAGAATAACCCCCAAGGGGACTCTTACACGCTGAACTTCTAAACCATCACTCCTGGTAAACTTCTTTTCTATTACCCCTATCACTTCCTCTTGTTGAGCAATCTCTTCTACCGCCTGGGCCATAGCTTCAATTCGTGATTCATTTAGAAGTAATCGATCTTGTAATGCTTTGGGATAATCCTTAGCATTCTTCATATCCAAGGCATTGGCCTCTAAGATTTCTGACTCTCTAAGCCTAATCTGGTGGGCCAGTTTAAACAGCAAAGAATTCCGAGTCTTTTTATCAAGAAGCCTCATGCTTCTGGTGGCTAATCTGGCATTATGGGCAAGTGTTCTCATAACTCTCCTTTACGTGAATATATTATACACGTAATTGCTAAACTTAATCTTCATCATCTATGGAGTTTTCGTTATAGTTATCATATGAAAACAGAACCATTTAACATTCTCTTAGTTGAAAATATCCATCCCATCGCAAAAGAAAAACTGGAAGCGGAAGGCTTTAATGTTGATCTCATCAGTCACTCTCCTAGTGAAGATGAACTGATCTCTCTTCTTTCAAAGTATCAGGCATTGGGTATTCGTTCTAAAACACGCATTACCCCAAAAGTTCTGGAGCATTCTGAACACCTCTTTGCAATCGGTGCATTTTGCATAGGAACCAATCAAATCGATTTAATAGAAAGTAAAAAAAGAGCTGTTCCCGTTTTCAATGCACCTCATTCCAATA
>DATGND010000083.1:0-4599 GCA_035306925.1 Bacteriovoracaceae bacterium
GACCGTTCTTTCGAACGAATTCCTTTGATCCAAAGAAATGGCATGTAGAATTAGGGCAACTAGGAGTCATACATCACTTAGGATGCAAAGTGATGGGCCTTGTTTTGAGAGTTAAAATGATGAAATAATGAGGGAATGACTCTGGGCATTTGAAAAATAACCAGAATACTTGCCTCACATTTAGGTGAGGCAGTTAGAGAATTATTCAAGGAAGTGTTTTTTAGACTCTTCAATCTTGAACATAACTTTTTTCTCAGTCCCCAAGATCGGATTCACAATTCTGGCCTGATAAGTTCCCTCTTCCACATAAACATTACTGAATGGAAGGTTACGCTCCACCATTTCTCCAGCTTCTTCATAAACAAGCTTGGAGCCAGGAGTGTAGTTATTAGAAGTTGAAAGAACCCCTCTTCGTGATCTTTCAAGAGGTGGTACATTAATCACTCGTGAACTACTATCTTCTGTTAATTTAACAGTCTCAACAAATGCTCTGTATCCCTTACGACGAACTATAACTTTTACTTCTTTATTAAGAGGGATAAATACCGGCTTCCCAAATTCTGCTTTTGATCCATCAACGAAAACTTGCATGTTCAAATCTAGCCCACTAAAGATCAGACGACCTTGACCTTCAGCTCCACGCTTAAGTCTTGGCGCTCCTTCTTTAGGGAGAGAAGAAATGGATCTTTCTGGTTCGCCATGAATGATTGCTTTTAAATCAAAACCAATCATTTCTCCTTGGAAATAAGCAAACGCGAAAAATGAAGCAGCAATGATAAGAATAAAAACTTGTGGTTTTGAGCTGCTGGTTTTCTCTGGAGCAGCTTTTCTTCTTCTGGCCTTGCTTACTGTTTTATCTCGTGTAGGACGTTTAACAACCACTGACCTCGTTCCAGCTTTCACTCGGGAAGAGGTCATAGTTTTTGATGCTGGCGTAGCACCAGGAGAAGATATTCCGGACCTTGCAACTTTCTTCGTTGCTGTTGTTTCTGCTTTCGGAAGATCAATTTCAATCCCTACTCCCGTTTCAGGAGTAATATCTAGTTCAATCTCTCGAACTTTTGCTTCTTTAACAGCTTCAACGTCTTTCTTCGCAACCTTGCCCGTTTTCTCGGATTTATTCATCTCCTCGATATAAGGCTGGATATCAATCTTTCCGTATTCTACGAATTTTTTATGATCCTCAGCGATCTCTTTCTTGAAAAGATCATCTGCAAAATCACGAAGATCTGATGGGTTAAAATCAGGATAATTAGCGTATAAGAACTTCACTAGAGCACGGTTAAGCTGATCCAGGTTCTCATAACGATTAGCTCGATCTTTAGAGAGAGCTTTAAGAACAATCTCATCTAGTTCTTTAGGAACAGTTGGATTAATTTCAGATGGTGGAATAATTTTACACTGCTGAATTTGTTTTAAAACAGCAAGGTCATTGGCCGCCTGGAAAAGCTTACGAGAACAAAGAAGTTCCCACAGAGTAATACCAACAGCGAACTCATCGTAACGACAATCTAGTTCTAGTCCATCCAAATACTCTGGAGCAAGGTAAGACAACTTACCTTTAATCGTTCCTGCTTGAGTTGCTTCCGAGTTGGTTTCAGCTTTAGCAATACCAAAGTCAATCACCTTCACCGCACCATCATAAGTCAGCATGATGTTGTGGGGAGAAATATCTCGGTGAACGATGTTATAAGGTTTACCTGTTAGTTTATCAGTGAAGGTGTGTGCATAGTGAAGACCAAGACACACTTGAGAAATAATGTAACAAGAAGCTTCTACTGGGAAAGCTTTCTTTCTCTCTTTAAGACGATCAAGGTACTGCTTTAAGTTAGCACCGTGGATGTATTCCATGGCCGTATAAAGCTGACCATCCGTCTTACCGTAGTCATACACCTGCATGATATTCGGATGGAGCATGCCGAATGTAATATTCAGCTCATCCTGGAACATACGAACGAAAGCTTCATCGTTGGAAAACTGAGGCTGAACCATCTTAATGGCAACCACTTTATTTGCCTGCTCACCTAGGAAACGAGCACGACAAATCTTTGCCATCCCACCATCAACTAAGTGATCAAGAATTAAATATTTACCAAATCGTTGAAACTTCTTTTCAGTCATAAGCCCTCAAAAGCCTATCGGCAGTTCACTAAAAAGCTTGAGCTTAAAAGACCTTTTATTCTATTTCTTATAGCTCTATCTCTAACTGCTTAAAACCAGGGAAGTTAATTATAAGATTTGAGCTCCCCATGACTGTTGGGGAACGCTTGCAGTAACCCATTATTCGATAGTTATGAAATTTCCAATCCGGGGCAGAGGGGTGAGTTTTTAGGTATTTAGCAAAGGAATTAATGACCACGTCATCATAACCGTTGAGTTTCATCTGCTCACGAAAACTTACGTGACTGATCTTGAGAGGATCAGCACTGTAGGCCGCTGTCACTATTAAAGACTCACACTTACCAAAATATTCTTTTTCAGCATCACTGAACCACAAAGAAAAATCAGATTCCGGCTCTGCCTTCCATAGTAGAGCATCGTAGTAAAGTGTTACTCCGTGATACCAACTCATTCTTTTGAAAACCAGGTTATCATCCCAGCTCTTGAGACGGTGAGTTCCTCCACGAAAAAGAATTTCTCCGGTGGCCGTTTGGTTGAAACTTTCATGACTGGCACAAGAAGCAATTACTAAAAGTAACAGGGAACTCAGTATAATCCTCATAAATCTCCTTACAACTGCTCTTGCATCCAAACAGTGACATCCTCAAAGATCTTCTCGCGATTCAGTTCATTACATAAATCGTGATAGTGTTGAGGATATTGTATGATAGTTTTTAGAGATTTATCAATTCCACTGGCAAAGAGTTTTGTACTTTCAGGATCCACCACCTGATCCTCCTCTCCGATTAAAAAAAGCATAGGGGCACGCATATAATAGGCCTGACGACGTATTTTCTTAGACCAATCGTAAATCTCTCTCGCCATCCTTGCTGTCATAAACTTGGATATTAAAGGATCAGTATAAAATTCATTGGCCTTAATCGGGTCTCTAGTCAGATGAGCTCCCTTATACAGGGTAGGTAAATGAAAGAAAGGAAGAAGGAACTCAATCTTACGAACAACTTTTTCCAGAAGAATTTCATATTTTACCAATGGTCTTATACAAGGATTGGATAAAATAATCCCTTTAAGCTCTTTGTGAGGATTCAGAGCAAAGCGAGAAGAAAGAGCAACTAATCCCCCCATACTATGAGCAAAAATCCAGTGATGAGTATAAGGATGCTTTTCATATTCTCTCAGAGCAATCATTTCCATATCATCGATGAGTATCTGCATCGATTTAAAGAAGGCCCTTGCTCCACCACTTCGGCCATGACCGAGATGATCGTAGGTCGTGATTTTAATATTGTCCCAATGTTCAAGCAGATAACTGGTTAATTCTCCCAAGCGACCACCATGTTCAATGGCCCCATGGACAATAAGGAAATGATGTCTAGGACTTCCTTTTTGATAGTGTCTTAAAAAGAGAAGAGATTCTCCATTAGTTGAAAGAATCTCTTCATCATAGGCTCTATACTTATTAAGCATCAGTTTTCTTCAATATATTTTTCAATTGATTTGCGGGCCTCATCGCTAAGATTTAAAAATCTAAAAGAAAATCCAGCGTTCCCTTCCAGAAGTCTAACGACCATCCCTGAAGCTGTAAAATGATAATCTGTGTTTTGAGGATGAACATTAATACTGATTCTATCCCCTTCTTTGCCTTTGAACTGATCTGTTAAAACCTGCATGCCACCGATTGAGATATCTCGACAGATTCCTTCAAAAACAGTTTCATTATTATGAACAAACATGCGGGCCACAAAAGGTTTTCGAATGGCGCTTCTTCTCTCCTCTTCTGCAATCATAGGAGGAACTTCTTCAAAGATTTCTTGATAATCTTCAAAATCACCCAGAAGTTTCCACTCTTTCATGCCATTCTTAAAAAGAAGAGTCTTTCCGTTAATACGATTTTCTTTAAAAAGCTTTTTGAGTTGCTCTAGAGTAAAAGGTCCATAATCATTAGGCTGTCCACCTCGATCCATCCCAATACGAATAAAGAGACTTCTATCATGAGGATCAAATTCCGAGAGCTTTGGATCGATGTAATCAATTTTAGAAATCATCGGAGGAACACCAGGCCCTTCTTCAACAGTTGAAAGTTCGCTCACTTCGCGAATCTTTTTCCAATTATCAAAACCTTTTTTCCAGACATAGTCGGAATCTCCTAAGGTATTAGAACGAATAAGAGATTGAATGGTTTCAAAGGAAACTGGCCCCTGACGATTACCTTGTTGAACATAATACCAATTTTCACTCATACAAACCTCAAGCCATTGAAATAATTTATTTCTCATTTTATCAGCTCATGGCCGGTTCAGAAGGAAAGGAAGAAATTGCCTAGCACTATTTAGGAGTAATCCAATCAGGAACTAAAGTTATTCACCTAACCTTGCGATAAGGTTAAAGAGAAATAATAAGGTGCTTTATGAAATCATTACTTCTACTCTCCTCTCTGCTCTTCCTCTTCTCCTGTGGTAAGGAGCAGTTTGGGACAGC
>DATGND010000084.1:0-3404 GCA_035306925.1 Bacteriovoracaceae bacterium
ATCATTAGTATTATCTCTTTTTAGTTTCAGTGCTGTTGCCAGTGATTTTTTAAAGTGTGATTTTAAAATTCCTGATAATAAAGTTAAGTGTCCATTGATAGGGAAATGCCCACAGAAAGTTTTAAAAACTTCGGAAACATCTCTTCATATCGAACTCTTTGACGGAGTTCCTGCCGAAGGAGAAATCACTCTCAATAAAGTAATTATTGATCCAGGAACTAAGAAAGAAAGTAAGAATGACATCGTTCTTTTTAGTGATGACGTTCGTTTCCAGGAGCTCGAAGACAAAGTCGATCTTATTAATTATGAGGTCGGAGAACGTATAAACTACTCTGTCACCCGTTACGGTAATGCGATCAATATAGTGATGAATAGTGGTGTTGCTAGAGGTCACTGGACTCTAAGAGGAAATGTCACTCTTCAAACTTACTTCCTAACTTCTGAGTCTGCTATAAATGTGCAATGCCAAACTATTACTCGCGCTATTTATGAAGAACAAAATCGTAAGCAGAAAGCTCTGGAAGAATTTAAACAAAGAAAAGAAGAAAAACAAAAATCCTCTGCTCAGGAAGCATAAGTAAAAACCTTAAGGGGGAGTCCTTCGCTCCCCCTTCATAGTGTGCAAAAATCTCTGGCCTCTTCCTTGCTCATTTATCACTCCAATTGAGGGCCTTAAGCGACCATGGCCCTTCAACATTAATTGGAGGAAATATGAGCAAAATAAATTTAGCCCTGACATTGGTTCTGGTATCTGCTCTTACCAGTTGTTCAATGTTTAAGCAGAAAAAAGAGCCAAATCCAAATCAGTCAGCGGGTGTTCAAACTGAGAATAAAAATCAAGACGCATTTGAAACAGCTTCAAAACTTGCTGCTGGCTGGCCACAAAGTTCCATTGTTGCAGCTAAAGAGCTGATTACAAAATATGGTAATCCAACAGAAACAACTTCAGATCAACTTATTTGGAGAAATTTTGCCCCATTTAAAGAGATCATTGTTCATAAAAATCTCTACTCAAGTTACTTTCCGCTTCTACACCAAAACCCTGTAGAACACGTTATTGATTATAAAGCTTCTCCTGATCGCATTAGTAACGTCTGGAACTACAATGGCTCAGTTGTTCTGAATCGTACGAAGGGTGAAATGAGTGCCTTCGGACCGAACGAAGAAATGAACGTTTTATCAATGAACCTTACTCATAAAATTATGACTGGTGAAATCGATGAAGATCGTGCCAAAGTTATTCATGGCCAAGAAACGCTGGATTTCTTAAACGGAGAAAAAACATCTCTAACTCAGTCCTTGATTTTCGGAAGTCAAATCAACACTGCTGATGCCGGAGAACCTGTTACAGATAAAATCAGATGGGCCACGGGATCTGGTATAGAAAACTTCACTAAGCAAGCTGAAGAAGAAGATCAAGATCGCTATAAGAGAAAAGAAAGAAAACAAGATAAAAAGCAAGATAAAAAAAGTAACTAAAAAAAAGGGCCCTTAGTAAGGGCCCCTCTTCTTTACTTAAATTCAACTTTTTTAAATGTACCATCCCAACTAAACATTCTAATCCCCGGTGATATAACCATTTGTTTGAAGACTTTATCATCTTTTAACATCAACTGCTTTTCCGGGTGTGCAGCAAAGTCAATATTATGAACAGTATAACTATCTGGCTTAACTTTAGAACGCAGTCTCACTTCAAATTTATATCTTCCATCGACTTCAAAAGGATCAGCAGCTTTTACAATAATGGCCTTCCCTTTCATATCTTGATGCTCATAAGAGATATCTTTTCCTTTCGCAATATCTTCAAAACTTAAAACTTCACTCTTCTCTCCACCACTATTTTTATAAGTCAGGCGTAGAAGCTTTGGCTTTCCGTTTTCATAATGAACAGACAGGCTACCCTCACCGTCATGATTCACTTTTAGATCCATTGCTTTAACAAACTGGGCATTACTCACACTTCTTAGAACACCAACTAAGGATTCTACTTCCATGGTACTTGTCATTTGCGGCTGAATACAAAGTTCTTGTCCCATCGCAAATGCCGAGGAAGAAAAAGTTATGGTAAGGATAAAGGTATTTAAAATGCTGATTTTTTTCATACCATTCACTTATCGTCTACTGGATATGAAAACTTAAGCTTAAGAGCATCCTAATTTTTAGTTTAAAATCAACTATTTATTCCCCGCATGAACCCAGACTCTGCTCTTAGGACTAAAATGATCAAATGAAGTATTACAAGTTCGGAGCTTTGCTCTATATGCTTCTAACAACTCATCTCCATGCCAGCATTTTCTCCCTAGCTCCAGGGGTCTCTGTTTCTAGTGCTAATCAAAGCCGTCAATTAACAACAGAAGGTAAAAGTATTCTCAAGCAAAACATTTCACTAGGTTTTAACTTGGACGCAGAAATTCGTATCTATAAAAAACTGAGTTTTCTTCTTAATGGCCAATGGATCGGAGGTGAAGGCACTTCTCAGTATTCCTTTACGAATAAGGAAAACCCCTTAGAACAAGCATCTGTGAAGGACATGAAATCCAATTTTTCAATTTTTTCTATGGGCCTCGGTGCAAGACTACGCTTTTTAGAGGTTAAAGGAGTGATCGCTTTCATAGGTTACCTCCATTCCAAAGGAGAGATGATTCTTTCTCATGATGAAAATAAATTCCTCTACCACCATTATTCTAAACTTGGATGGAAAGACAGGGAGGAGCAAAGTTTTAAGGAATCTACTTTTGAGCTAGGCCTTGAGCTTTTTCCAGCAAGAAGCGGTAAACTTCACATTATTGGAAGAATGAACACGTTCAAAACAAAAACTTTTGAAACTTTAGGAGACAAGAAGCTCGATTTCAAGAACCATCAACTTCTAATTTTATATCGCCACCTATTTTAAAATATGTTAGCTTAATACCTATGAGTAAAAAAATTGTTATTTTCACTGCTAGTGAACAAAAGAACCTTGAACTTGCTAATAACTTTATTAAAAAATTCACGGAGCTAGGGGCCCAGGTTGATTTAATTAACATGATCGACCTTGATCTTCCTCTCTACTCTTCCCGCACAGACGGTAAGTACAATGCAGAAGAGTTACTTCGTGAGTACATCCCGACAATCAGCCAGGCCACAGGAATGGTATTTATCGCTCCTGAATATAATGGATCCACCCCACCTGCCTTTAGTAACTTTCTGGCGTGGTTGTCTCGAACTTCTAAAGACTGGAGAGAACATCTCAATGGAAAGGCCGCTGCTATTGCGACTTTTTCAGCGGGAGGCGGTCATGGAGTATTAAGCAGTATGCGTTCACAGTTGGCCTTTATTGGGATGAACGTTTTAGGACGTCAAATTCTTACTCACTTCAATAAGCCATTGGACGAGAAATCACTTCACGCTGTTTGTGAAGAACT
>DATGND010000085.1:0-2952 GCA_035306925.1 Bacteriovoracaceae bacterium
TGGCTCGGGAAGTTGGTCAGGTTCGGCGCGACCAAAGAAAAATCAAAGCAAATTAATTAGACGTCAACTTGCTCCTATTACTGCTGTTAGGCTACTTTCAGTTTGCGTCGTGTTTCAGCGATTTCTGCTGCCTTCTGTAGCCACCCGATCCGTATCCGAAGACTTTCAATGAGCTTGTGGGATATGAATGCGCCTACATAGAGCCCACAAACAAACGCCAGTACAAAGTCTGGAAGGTTACCACCCTGCTCCGTATAAAAGTGCTTATAGGTCGCATAGTAGAGGGCTAACCCAGCCGGCACTATTCCTACTTTTTCAACAACTCCGATTAATAGTGACACGCGTCGACTTAATCGTTCGACGTCTGAAGCAATGATCACCGCAGTATCTCGCAATACCTCAGGCTCATGGTATGCAAGCTTCTCAATAAAGCCAGACTGCGCAGGAAGCCTTTTCTTGAGCCGTTTGACGTAACCTCTGAGAGGTGACCTAAACAGAATCAAAGCTCCAATGGCTTGAGCAACTAGATAAAACAACACTCCAAGGATAAATAAAGCTCCTGCAACGTAACCAAAAGCCTTAAGTGACTCTATTGCCAAGAGTGGGATCATGCATAGGAATGCTATACCAGAGATCACCAAAGAGTACTTTTCCACCCTGTTCTCAAAGAGGTACTTTGAGAAGGGTGCTTGTTCAACCTCTTGCTCCAACAATTCAAGGATTTCAGTCTGATTATTCTTCACCATTCCCCTCGTGGTATCGCTCCGCGGATGAAATGAGCGGCACTAGGTTTGCCTTTGCCTAGTGATACTTTGTTAGCGCTTTTTCCTGCCGGGCCTCATTCTTTCAAGCATCTCTTCCCGAGACTTTATATCATCTAAATCATCTTTTACTGTGTCTCCTGGCACGAGAGTCAAAATGATTGACCAAAACTGGAGAAGAGTCAGAAATGCAATTGCACCGAAGCTTATTGATCGAAAAATCTCTTTATGGGGATGAAAATAGGTAATTTGTTTTGCTAAAGGCACAGCGAATGACATACCAATTACAACCATCAAAATAACGGTCGAATAAATCATAGGACGAAATAGTTTATTTATTTGGTCAATGTCATTTGCTTTTTCTTTGTATGGCTTCTGCCCAAAAGCCTGTGATAGTTTTCCCGGATACAATAAAGCGATCCACGCCCCCATCACGGCAAATACAATAGCTGACGTGTTTCTCAATCCATCATAAATAGGCATTTGCTCATTGAATGGAATTTTCCCTCCAAGAACCACTGAGGATATGATGATGCTTACCCCTCCCACAACGAAAATTAATCTAGCATTATTGTTCATTTGGGCTCCATCTATTTGAGAAGACCTAAAATTAAGCCCCTCTTTTCAGTGAGTTTATCCAAGAGGCTTTTAGCATCTACAATCTCATCATCAACTCTCTTCACATCCAATTCAAATTTATCTCTCGCTAGAGAGTTGCTCAACCATAGAGGACCCTGTTCCCCTTTAAGTGTGAACCCGATATCATCCCATCTAGAGTCATGATTTTTTTCCCACTCGGCAATCATTTCTTTAAGTTCGTGCTCTGATGGTGTAAATGAGAACTCATATGAAAACTTAACTTCGGAGTCAAGATTTCTATGTTTCTTAAGACCTAAGTTCAGCAAAGCCTTTTGCCAAAGCTCTTGAGAATCAGCTTTCTTTGGAGACAGCCTGTTATGCCTTGTTATTTTTCTGATCTGGTTTCTTTGTTCAAGAATATAATCAATCTGCCCCGGCTTTCTGACTATTGATGATTTAAATTGTGAATGAAGATTCATTGGGTCTTCACCATCTTTCTCAGAGTAACCGGCGACATTAAAATCAGCTTCTCCGTCGTCAACTAGAACAACATAATCAGAAAACTTAGCGATAAACTCTTTAAAATACTTATCAAGATTTTTTTTGCCGTTCAACCTATGCTGGAACCGTATTGTCGCATACACGTTTTTTGATGGAACAAACCAAAAGTAAGTTGCATATCCTGGAATACTATCCTTTGGAAGCTTCGTAAACTCGACTTTAGCACTGCCAACCCTGGATTTTGCCTTAACTGCCGCAACTTTACCTTCATATGATGGCGTTTCATTCCAAGTTGTCAGAAGAAAATCACCTGTCGCCCCATTAGCAACCAAGTCATAACAGAAGGTCCGATCTACATCTTCACTTTCTTCTATTGCATATGTGCAGGTTTCATCTAAAGGTTTGTCATTTTTCTTTACCCAGGCTTTAAGCTGATTTAGAAAATCAGTAATTCCTCCAAGCTTTGGGTCATCTTCCCCGTACTCATAAAGTCCGCACTTATCAATTTGATAAAAAGTAACCTTAGCCTCTTCCATCACTAAGACCTTGATTTTATTTTAAATATTTTCCAAAAAACCTAAAATAAGTTATGCAGCTCTAGGAAACCTATCACACTGTCGCCTGTTCGCCTGTTCGCCTGTTCGCCCCTTAAGTGAAGCATGTATTACGTTAATTTCCAGCGCTCTTAACGACAACACAGCTCTTCCACCCTAATCTGAGTAACAGCATCTCTATCATCGTGCCTTATCTCCCATGATGGACTTAAAGTTTATACTCGGCATCAGCCATAGGAACCCCCCTTCCGATAAGCTATTCAAGATATATATTAAGCCCGCTGCAAGATATAAATAAATCTCTAGATTTTATTTCATGCTATTAGTTAACGGTTACTGAACCCATCTAAACCTATATTCCTGTAAAAAACAGTGCATATGGACGGAACGATACTAAGAAGTCTAGCCTGCTTTTCATACCAGCTACCGAATCAGAAACAATATTGACTATGAAAGTTCTGACCTTGAGAAATAAACCTCAAGGCTCATCTTAGCGTGCTAGCCAGCTTGTATCGGAGGCTGTTTTATCCGATTCTACCAGATATTTATATATCACT
>DATGND010000086.1:0-6555 GCA_035306925.1 Bacteriovoracaceae bacterium
TCCTATGATAGCTTTCAAGACAATGATAGTTTTTCATCGGAATCTGATTTCCCTTCAACAGATGATCAATCTAATGAAGAAAGTGAGTTCAGCTCTTCATTTGAAGAAGATTTAGAAGACAAGCAAGAGCAAAGTTTCTCCGATGATAAGATGGAGGAGACCCCTCCCCTAGAAGCTTCTGAGGAACCTTCTTTTTCTTCCAACGACGAAACCATGGATCTTCCTCCTATTGAAGAAGCTCCAATTGCAGAGAAGACTCCAATCCCTACTCCTGAACCAGTTTCCACTTTCAAAGAACCGGAAAACTTTGAAGATTTAAAAAAGTTTGCTGAAAATACCAGTTTTACTGGCATGGCCACAGAGGGGAACCCTTCATTTAGTGTTCTTATAAAGGAGATTAAATATCAGGAAGACGCTCAGGATATTCTTATCCTTCTTAAAGAACTAGGCCTTGCTATGGATAGCGATGAAGTTTTAATGAAAAGACTGACTCGCGGTGAGTTTCTTGTTCCGAGAATCTCGGAATTTGCGGCGACTCTTCTAGCTCATAAGCTTAGACGCTTTGATATAGATATCCTGGTGGGCCTCTCTGACCAGATTCAGCCTCCAAAACATACAGAGGAGCCAGAGATTGGACTCGTCTCAAAGCACAGTCTCTATCAAAATCAATCACATCATTTTCAATTTGGGGACTATAACTTAGATATCTCCCAAATCATTATCTCTGCTACTCCTACCCTTGATGGTTATCAAGTTATAAAATACATTGGGGTTGCGAGCGAGCATAAAATTCTTGAAGGATATCTTGTTGAAGATGAAAACTCCCTGGAGATTAGCTCTCACTATAATGAGCTTGCCCATAAACTTAAGGCCCATGCTTTAAAAAATCAGGCCAATGCAGTGGTAGGACTCAATTATCAGCTCACTCCTCTTCCTTCGCAGTTTGGAACTTCAAGCACCAGGTATCGTCTTACTTGTACGGGAAATCTAGTCTGGATCAATAAAATATGAAAGAAATGGAAGTGGTTATTATAGGAGGCGGTATCAACGGAGCTGGCCTTTTAAGAGATTTAGCTCTTAATGGAGTTAAGGCACTCCTCATTGAAAAGGGGGATTTCTCTTCACAAACATCTCAAAGCTCTTCCAAGATGCTTCATGGTGGAATCAGATACCTTGAAAATTTCGATTTTGCTCTTGTCCAGGAAGCACTGGAAGAAAAAAACCTGTGGTTAAAACTCGCCCCACATATTTGTTTTGAACGTGAATTTTATTTTCCTGTTTATAATTTCTCCAAGTACCCACCTTTCATGTTGAGAATGGGTCTATTCCTCTATGATTTTTTAAGCCACTTTAAAAATCATCCCCACGCGATGTTTTCTAAGAAAGAAATTCTTAAAAAAATTCCGGCCCTAAAAGAGGACGGGCTTAAGGCCAGTGGGATGTATTATGACGGCGTGGTTGATGATGCTAAACTGACTCTAGAATGTATTTATGATGCTCTTTTGGAGCCACAAGTAGAAGCTTTAAACTACCATGAGGTGATCAAAGTAAATTCACAAGGTGATCAGCATCTCATCACTTATCAAAATGTCTTCACTAAAGAAGTCTTTGAAGTGAAAGCTCAATTTGTCGTCTATACGACAGGACCATTCACCGACCAACTTCTTCCAGATCTGGGAGTGAAATGGAATGATAAAATGCTCACCTCCAAGGGGATTCATCTCTGGATCAAAAAAGATTCCCTGCAACTTGATGGTTCTGTTGTTCTAACAACACCTGATGGTCGAGTGGTTTTTGTTATTCCTCAGCGTGATGCTATTTTAGTGGGAACAACTGAAACCAAAGTAAATGAAGAAATGTTCAATATTCAGGCAAGTCCTGAAGAGATTAAGTACCTCCTTAGTGTTTTAAATGAATATTTTCCCAAGGCCCTGATTACCGAGTCCCATATTATTTCCACTTTTGCCGGAGTCAGACCTCTTGTTCGAGAGGAAGGCTCCAGTGACTCCCGTGGAAAAACTTCTCGCTTTCACAAGATCTATCGCCCTACACATCACTCCTATGTCCTTCTTGGAGGGAAATATACGACTTTCAGAAGAATGGCACAGGAAGTGGCCCAGGAATTAGTACCAAGACTGGGGAGAGCTTATAACCCTAATCTGACACTCAACCCTTTAAGACAACACTCACTCTTTCCAACCTTTGGCCCGAGACCAAAGGTTGGCCTGGAACTGATTAAAGAAATTATAGCGAAGGAAAAAGTGGTGACATTTGAGGATTTAGTGAAAAGAAGACTTTCCATGCTGACTAGGCCAGAAGAAATCACTGATGTTTACGGTTTACCGGTAGAGAAAGTAAAAGAACTTTTCTAACCCCCCTTTCTATTGGCGTTACTTTGGTTGTTTGTTCATGTTTTTAGAGAACCGAATATCAAACGATCATCCCCAGAAAAACAAGTTTTCAGGGGATGCCACATCCATAAAAGGTCGGCCGGTTAGAAAGAATTAGAAGCGGTAGCTAAGTCCAACTTGGAAACGAGGTCCCGAAAGACTTCTATTATACTGATTGGTTTCATCATCCTCATCGAAGACTTCACTTCTTAAATAGTAATCCAGAAGTATTCTTGCTCCGAAACCATTGCGAGCATAAAACTTATAACCACCACCGATAAAGAAACTGTTTCCTGTTCCCGTAGCACTGATTTCTTGCGTAGATTCAACTGTCGACTTAACCTGCCCATATCCCATACCAACAGTTAGAAAAGGAATAAACTCTCCTACCTGACTCGGTAATTTTGTTGGGTGCCAATTCACTCCTAATCCGAACTCAGTATAGTCATTCTTTGCCGTAAAACCGTTGTAAGACTGAGCATCTGATTTAATTAAGTTAAGACTACCCAGAAGGGAAAAGCGGGAATACCAGGCCCTTTCATTTTGAGGATAATATTCAAATGTTGCTCCAATATGATATTGGGCCATGGAACCTGAGGCATCATCCTGTCCATCAGCACTTGAAGTACTCGACAAAGATGAAATGTTGACGATACCGACAACTTCCATATTTCTTTCTACTAAACTTCGAATTGAACCTCCTCCTGCGGAGAGAGCTCTCAAGTCCTCATCATCATCTATACCTGCTGTTTGCAGATCATTGGCCCCATCCGCTAGTGGAATTCCAAGTGGGGGAGAATCGGGAGTTGTTCTGGTAGGAACATCTTCTCTAATAAGAGACTGGGATTCATCCTTTGTCACTTTAACCGGAGGAGTAATTTTTAAAGTCATCACTGAATCATTCACAATATAATCAGCATTAACTAAACGATAGATGGACCACACCGAACGGCTTGGTGAAACTTTCACCACCATCCCTCTTGCCACAATTCCGGCCGTTACCATGAAGCGAGCATGATCACCTTCAACCAACCCGTCCTCTGTACCACGGTTAATAAGAATTGTTTTTCTTGATTCTGAAGTTTTCAGGATTCTAACAGTTAGTTTTTCATCAACTTCAAGGGCATTGGTCATGCTAGGAACAAGAAGTAAGAGCATCAGTATAATCTTCATTCATTCATCCTTAAAAAGAATAGCCTAATCCTAAGGCGAGATTCATATCAGTTTTAGCAATTGATTCCGGAAGTTCAGAGTTAAATTTATCTGAAGTAATTTTTTCAAGCTTGGTTGTTTCCATACTTCCAATAACTCGTAAGCTCACCCTATTCTTAAAAGTATACCTCAATCCTACTCGGAAGCCAGGTATACTCAAGAGAGTATAATTCCCCTTATTGTCATAAAGACTAGAACTGATCTCACTTCTGCCGGCCCTAAAATAAGTTCCCACATAGAGGTTGATGGCCGAGACCGTATAGGGAGCATAGAAAGGGTACCAGTTGGCCCCAAGAGTAAAGCTCTGATCAGCTCGGTCATAGTTTCTGCTCCCAACCCCAATGGCATCATCAGCGGATGAAAGCTGAGCATTGATAGTTAGTCTCTCCCAAATTTCATGTTTTAAGACAGGAATGAATTCCAAATCAAGATTAAGAGCAAAACGATTGGATTTGGAATAAACGGCATCATCCTTACTTTGGTGATCACTGATGATTTGTCCGTAATCGACTGCTAAATGGAATCGAGCAGGTTTTGAAATGACACGGGCCTTTCTATCTTTTTCTTGAGCGATAGAAATATTTTCTAACACATTACCCAGCTCTTCATCCGAGTAATCCTCTGACCAGCGCTCCCCTTTTTCTAAAAGAGAACGGGCAAGCTTAGTATTCACTTCTCGACTTTTGCTTTTTTCTGCTAAATGACTTTCCCAGGAGGTAGAAAAGTTTGAACGTTTACGAAAGTAATTCCCCTCTTTCATTTGTTCATCGTAAAAACGACCATAGTCAAAGTCAGGATCATTCACCTTCTGTAAGTAGCTTGTTACTAAACCTTCAAATACTTCCAGACGAAGGGCCCTTTTAAATTGCTCACTGTTTTGAGAACGATAAAGACCGGTTCTATATCTTTGACCCCGATGTCTTGCCCATTTTTCCAGCTCAATCAGCTCAAAGTCCTCGTCACTTCGATAAGTGGGTTCATAGTTGATGTAGTCTTTGGAATATTTTTTTACTCGTGCTAACTGATCAGCCTCATCGGTGAGAGCATTCTTCCCGGCCTTTTTAACATGGCCTTCACTACCCACCACTGTTACTTTGGAAAGCTTATAATCTCTTCTTCCTGGAATCATGTTGGATTCCGCTAAAAGAGTATATCGGTCGCCTTTTTTTAGGAGATCTTTTTGGAGGGGTTCAAAGGCAATCCAAATAGAGCTATTGGTATTAACTTTAACACTTCTGACCTTTGCTACCGGAACAACTCTCAGAGAATGTGTATCATCAAGATCAGCTATTCGCTTAACAAGTATCCCAAACTCTCCTTCTTTGAGGCGCTCGTGAAGGCCTGCGTCAAAGAGGAGGGTCTCCCCACTGCTTGAAAGTTCGAGCAATCTTGTTTCAGTTAAAGCTAAGCTATTAAAACTTAATAATAGTAGTATCCATCCTGATACCAACCTGAGCATTCACATCGTCCTTGGTGAAAGAAAGTATATTCTTAAATTGTGACAAAAAACCTCGCAGTTGCAAATAAAAGAATTAATCAGTCGCTTATATATTAAGATGTTAACTCCTTGATAAACCGGTCAATAAAGCCTATAAATAAGCCATCGCACTATAAAAGGAAAATCTATGAATATGAGAAGACAAAGAAGAAATCGTCGTGAGAAGCAGTCGTTTGAATATGAGTGCTCTTTAACAGGCGAAAGATTTAAGCTAACGGCACGTGCACCTCAGCCAAAAGAGCTTCTCTCTGTTGCAGCTTATTATGAGCTGAACCCAGAAAAAGATGATCGTCCAGCGGTGATTAAAAAGAAATTAGGAATTGAAATTCCAGAGAAACACTAATTTAAAGAGGATTCATGACGTCTCATAAAGTTGTTATTATTGGAACAGGTCCTGCGGGTTTAACAGCTGCTATCTATACGGCCCGTGCTGATTTGAAGCCTATTGTTCTTGAAGGAGAGCAACCAGGTGGACAGCTGACCCTTACTACTGAAGTTGAAAATTTTCCTGGATTCGTTGATGGTGTTATGGGTCCAGAACTCATGAGCAATATGAAAAACCAAGCGGCACGTTTTGGAGCAGAGTTTGTTCCAACTCGTTGTACGGAAGTGGATTTTTCAAAGCGTCCTTTCACTATTAAAGCAAGTAACGGTGAAACTTACATGGCCGAAACAGTCATCATCTCCACAGGAGCTAGTGCTAAAATGCTGGGTCTTCCAGGAGAAAAAGAACTTGTAGGTCGCGGAGTTTCTACATGTGCTACTTGTGATGGATTCTTCTACCGTGACAAAATTGTTCACGTTGTAGGCGGTGGAGACACTGCCATGGAAGATGCTACTTTCATCACAAAATTTGCTAAGAAAGTTTATATCATTCACAGAAAAGACACGCTTCGTGCATCTAAGCCGATGCAGGACAGAGCTTTCAATAATCCAAAAATTGAATTCATCTGGGATACTGTTGTTAAAGAAATTAAGTCAGATGCTTCTGGTGTTACAGGTATCGTTGTCGAAAACCTAAAAACAGGTGAAAGACAGGAACGCCAGACTGACGGTCTCTTCTACGGTATCGGACATACTCCTAATACTGCTTTCTTAAATGGTCAGATCACTCTTGATGACAATGGCTTTATTAAGACAGTCAATGGCCCGGAAACTAATATTCCTGGTGTCTTTGCTTGTGGAGATGTTCAAGACTCTTACTATCGTCAGGCCATCACTGCTGCAGGATCTGGCTGTCAAGCAGCTATCAAAGCAGAGAGATTCCTAGAAGGCCATTAAGCCTGTGGTTAAACCTAACTCAATTGAAAAAATAAAAGACTTCTACCAGCGCCATCAAGTGCTGGTAGGAGTTATCGTTTTCTTGAGTGGTTTTTTAATTGATGTTTTCACCCTCGGTGAAATCGATGATACCTTCTCTTTACTTCAGCAATTCGTTTATCTTGTTATTATCGG
>DATGND010000087.1:0-4560 GCA_035306925.1 Bacteriovoracaceae bacterium
AGAAAGAGGGGCCACTACCGGCACCTCATATTCATTTAACGAAAGAAGAAAGCGATGCTCATCGAGAAGCTGTTCTTTACTCCAACGTCCTGGACGATAAAATTTTATGATCAAGTGAAGAGAGGAAAAACCTGGACCAAAGTCATGAGAAGAGGCCAGTTCGACTTCATAAACTCTATTTTCAATCGAGTTCAAGGGGAGGACTTTACCTGTTAATCTGCTCCCAAAGATTTCAGCCACTTCCATGATTTGTTCAGGAGTCAGCTGGTTAAATAGTTTCGTTTCTTGTCCCCAAAGGTTGTTTCTCATGAATTGCCTCAAATTAGTGTCACTTTTCAATAGGGGATCCTAGCATCTTATGGGCTTATGATATAGATATTATTGGTTTAATTTTCCCCTCTCTTTGATCACATACGAAGTTTCGATAGAATAGAAGTATCAATTAATTAAAGAGCTAGCTTATGAAAAAACTAAGATTTTTACTCCTTTTAATTTGTTTACCTGTCTGGGCTTCAGTCGATCCAACTTGTACTCAACAACCTCAACAAATGAGCTTTTCGTTGAAGGTCTTGGGATTTGAAGGGGTCTATGTAGGGACTACTCCTTCCAATAAAGCAGTTTTTTATAATGCCAAGCTTGAAAGGCTCTATATTTTTGAAAATGGTCTGGAAGAAGTTCCTGTTGAAATTCCTTGGAACCAAAGCACTGACTTACGTTGGAAAGAAGAATTTTCAAATCCCGTCGTTACTAAATCATTTCTAGATTATAAAAACGAGGGGATTAAATCTTATCTCTCTTCTTTAGGAATTAAATGTGGGATTGGGGGAGCTGCTCTTCATCCAGCTAATAGAAATGTGATTTCTACTGCTGTTGCTGCTACCTGTACGGAAATCGGTAAGTCTCCTTCTTCACAAGGTGGTAAGTGTTGTGAGGGAACAATCTATAACCCTAATAATCAACTCTGTGATGAACCTAATTTTAAAGATCCACAATATAAAACTTGTACGTCACACTCTCAATGTCAAAATGGGATGGGATGTCTGCCACAGACGTCGGAAGTTTTATTCACCACAGAAAGTGATAAGCTTGAAATTTCCCAGTTCAATGAATTCATGCGTGGAAGTATTGATGAGCAAATGGCCGACTCTGAGCTTTTAGGGAATGGTCAGAGTTGTACTCACTCTGCAAACTGTGCAAGTTATAATTGTGAAAGTGGTAAGTGTCAGGAAGTAAAAATCTGTCGTTACGGAGAAGAAAATGAAGTAGTTGATGCCGGTACAAAATGTAATGAGGCAAAACATCTTGTTAAAGGTGCTGGGGGAGTCTGTGAACTTTCACCTGAATCTAAACATGCTCTTTATCTAGGGCTCTACCCTGAAGATGCACAACTTTTTAGTGAAAATACAGAAGCAGGTAAATGTCAGTTCGATCTTGCTCCAGGAGTAAGAGAGAGAACCCAACAAGCTCTAAAATCCATCAGGGCAATGGAGTGGTTATTTGCTTCTATTTCAAGAAATGATAGTGATGATTGTTTCAGAATTAATGCAAAACTTCGTGATAGAATTGGTAAACCATTTCTAGAACAAAGAAAATATCTCCTTCAGGATTTCAGTACTTACTTTTCAAGCATCAAGCGAGACTTGGAGACCATTCAAGCTGCTAAGATGAGCAATATGGATGAGAAAGTTAGATCTGAAAAACAAGTTGAAGTTCATGGTGCTGTTAATGAGGATGGAGATGTAGAAGCTCGTCAAACACTCTCTGAATACGAATTAGCAACAAGACAAAGTTCTGGATATGACACGATGATGTTTATGTACAGAAGAAACCTCCTTTTCCAATCATATGAAAGAGGAATGTTAACCAACGTTGCTGCAGCTTATGATCAGATCTCAAGTTTAAACACTGAAATGGCCAAGTGGAAAGATGGTGATTCTTTTTGGAATCTAGGAGATCAAGGAGTCTCTGCATTCAACTGTAAGGCCAAATATAAGAAGTTTGATTTTAAAAGATTTAAGTGGCGTACGAAATATTATAACAATACTGCTAATCGCTGGACTGATTACTATGAAGTAGCAGGTAACCAGCCTCTTAATATCAATGTGATTAAAGGTGAAAAAGTTCTTGAGCAATTAAGAATTATAGGAAATCTTGAGAAAGAAGAGGATGCTATTAAATTCTTTGATAGGCATCACTATCTTCTTGACCCTCTAATGCCTGGAAAAACTCAGGCCAATGGTGGAATTCCATTCACCCGTTATGGTGATAAAAAGGATCTCAATGGAAAACCGAGTGGTGCATTCGTGGCCGCTCTTGGTGCCGTTAATGTCCATTTAGGTATCTTTGGATCACTCCTTTCAAAATTTGGTAAAAAAGATCAAAGATCTCCTCGCTACCTCATTGGTAAGAGCGAAAGTAAATCCTATGCAGGAATGAGAAAAGATTTTAGAGATCGAATTATTCAGTTTTATCAAGAGATGAAGATGAATCCGTCTCAAAAAGGATATATTTTTGAGCCTGAGTTGATTTCAACGGATGCAGTTGATTGTATTGATAAAATGGATAAAGAACTTGAAGCTGGTGATAAATGTAGTGAGTTTTACCAGTTTGTTGAAGACCTTACTGATTATGGTATGGCCCATTTCCTGGCCTATTCATATCACACGAAATCTAAATACTCCGGTTACTTTACAAATTCTCAAACTTGGAGAAGAAGATTACTGACTCGTCTCGAAGTGGATCTTCTTAATTTACGTCAATACTATCATGAGATTATTAACCTTCGTGAAAAACAGATTAGCTGCCTTGAGTCCGTAATTAACCACGTAAGTGATAATTACTTAAGTGGAGGTAATACTGTCGGACAAGGTGGTAATAACTATTATGATGGCGGTAAATATAACGAGGGTGCTTCAGGTGCTGCTAAAGTGAGCGGAAAAATTGCCTCATTGTCAGAGGCAAGCAGACAAAAGTATTCTTTCGTTCCCAATAATTCTGCATGGAAGGGGATTGCTGATTCTCTCATTAACTCCTCTGGTGAAAGTGTAGATTCATCTACTAAAGTGGCGGGTGATTCAAGTTTTGGTGGAGATGCTTCATCTCATTCTCAGGCAGTCCGTCAAGGTCGCGGTAGAATGAATGAGAGTAATAAGAAGCTCAGTGAAAAAGGGATCAACGTTTCTGAAAAGGATTCAAAGTTCTTGGCAAGCCTTGGACAGGGTGGAGGAGCTCGTTCCGGAGGAAACTCTTCTTCTGGTTCAGGAATCAGAACTTTCTCTTCAGGTGGTGGATTTGATTTTGCTGCTGGTGGAGGGCTTGGTGGAGACTTAAATGGTCCAGGTGCAGGTTCTCTAGATGGAAATCTCGATTCCAGTGGCCAGCTTGCAAGTATAGCACCAGGAGCAGGGGCCACCCTAGGATCTGGTTCCGGTGCTGGCTCCATGGGACATGGTGGTTATGTAAGCGAAGGTGTTTATGGTAGCGGTGACTCGCTAGATGGTTCTGGAGCAAATGGTGCGAATGGTGCCTATGAAGATCCAACAGGAATGAGTGATCATGAAAAGAGTATTATGATGAGCAATCTTGAAAGAACAAGAGGCCGATATAAACCACAGGAAACGGACTCACTTTTTGAAGTTGTTTCAAAAGCATATGTTCGTAACCTGGATAAAGTTCTTACTCGTCGTAAGAGAATAGATTAACGGGCATTCCTTCTATTTCTTCCTTCATTGGGTTTAGTTTGGTAGAGAGTCAAATCTCTACTAAACACTAAATCCTGATTTTGATCTTTTCCACTAACCAGTACATGCCAATAAGAATCTAAAAACTTTAGCTCTAAAGTTATGTAATCAGAACGAAGATCAGAAATCATCTTCCAGGGAGAATTATCTTCTCTTGAGAGGGCAAGAAAGTGATTTTTTACGGAAAACTCATAAGTAGATATTGCTAATTGGCCTCGAGGAATTTGTTGAATCAAATTATTAGGAAAAGAAGAGAGAAAAATAACGGGTACTTCACTTTTTCTAAGGTGCGTGGAAACGAGTTTTAATTCTTCAGTGTAGTTAGGATAAGTAAAGGGAAGGTAGTGGGTGAGAAAGGTGGGTCTATCAATAAATGGAGCATATTCTAGATTCGTTATAGTAAATTGCTCTAAGTTCAGTGTTTCTTTAAAGCTTCCATGTCCCACTACATAAAGAGGTCTCAACTCATTTTGAAAAAAGAGTTGGTTATCGAAAAAATCTTTCTCTTTGTAGTAGATTGTTTCTGGTGGAGCAAAAGCTACCAGGATATGAGGATTCTCTTTTTTGATCGCCTTAAATACTGGTTTGGAGTAAGAGGCGAGCATCAGGATTTTTTCAGGATTATTTTCTAAACGAACTTGCCTGTGGAGAATCGTTTGAAAAGATGACTTAACTTTAAAGTCCTTATGTTCAGAATTGACTGGAACTTTTACCACATGACCATATTCTGTTTTTTGATATTTTATATTGTCGTGGCTGATTTCCTGATCATTAAGGAAAAAACCGTAAGTGGGAACATGGTTAAAAACAAGGTGAACAT
>DATGND010000088.1:0-2192 GCA_035306925.1 Bacteriovoracaceae bacterium
GATGAAGCCAGGCAAACCTTGAGGGCGTGGTTCAAGTACTACAACGAGCAGCGCCCTCATCAGGCGCTGGGGATGAAAACACCCAGTACGATTTACCAACAATTAGCGGCTTGAGTGTGCAAATTCCGCTGGGTCATTACATGCTCTGGGGCAAATCGCAGCGCAGCGCAGATTTGCCCCTAGCAGCACCTTGTTACATGCTAATTCTTAACTGACTGGTTGCAATATGGATGTGTTAGTTGACAGTTCTCCGCTTCGCCAGAACCACCCTCCCTTACCCTTTCAATATGATCATAGGAAACTGATTTCTCAACATCTAAGTACCCACCACAAATTGGGCATTTAAGCGCACTATTTAAAGCAACACTTATGAATACTTTGCTTTTAGTATCGTCCGAGATTTTAGTCGTAGTCTTTTTAAAATCACCTGCGATAATTTTTCCCTCAAGCTCAGAAAATTTTACTAAATCATTAGCTTCTACTGGCTCGTTTCGGCAGATGGAATCTATTAAAACCTGGAGAAAATCGTGGTATTTAGATATTCTGTTCCTACTCAAATGCTTCTGAATGATCGTAGCTATCAACTCCTTATTTTCAATAAGAACAAGCTCAAGCTTTGATCGCACTGAAGTAAACTTTTTAAAAAATTCTGAGTCGTTATTGACTAGCTTCTGACCTATTAGAGAAACAGTCCCTAGAAACATCGGACTGGAATGCCTTCCAGATGGACCGTAAAAATATATTGCTGGATGCAGACCTAAACTTCCGTCGCCATTTCCAGTTATTCGGCTAGCAAGTTTCTTCGCATTTTTCAAAACATTAATAGTCAAAGAACCATCATTGTCTTCATTGAAGCTATCTATTTTTGGTAGAGGCTTTTGTTGTTGTCGATTTGCAATCAGCATGAACTCAATCAACACTTGCACAGCATTACGAACACCTTTAGAACCCCCAAGAGGTAGGTCTAGCGTTCTTACAGGCTTCTCGATCTCAGGGTTGAACAGCAACTTATGAAGCTTCGATGCCTCACTTTCAATAAGGTCAGTTTTTTCTTGTTTAAATCGAGACCAATACCTGTGGCCCTTTCCCGCTCTAATTACCGCTCTCGCGGCTATAGGGACTGGCCTTTTCCGGTTTCTTAAAAGAACTTCCTCAATATCGTCGAGAGGCGTGCCTTTCATATTGATATTAAAAAATGACGTTTCAGCTTTGTCGGCATCTCCTTTTACCCATTGGACAGATAAGCCCCTCGTTGTAATGGTCGACAGTCTCTTTCGTTGTTCAGGAGTAATATTTTCGTCATCATCTAACAAAGTTTTATAGTAATTCCACGAGCCAACTTTTTCATTTATGAGCTTCCTGGTCTTTTCCGCTGCCTTTTTCTGTTCTAGCGAAATATCATGACCAAAAAGCTTGTGCGATATAGGGCCATCACCATAATCATCTTCTATCCATGCCCTTATTACGCTTAGCCTGTGACCGCCGTCAATAACAAAAAGATATGTTGGAGACTTCCAAAGAATGACTGAAGGGATTAAATCTCCATTTATATAGCACTCAAGAAGTGACACCACTTGATCAGGGGCCCAGTGATTAGTCTCTCTTTGAAAATCTGGCTTCCTCAGAAGTGAAACAATCGGATTTCCAGATGCTAGCTCTCTAGCGGGAATGCTATTAAAAGTCTCAAATGTTGATTTATCGTCATCTTCAGAGGCAAAGTCAGCTCGTTTTATCATAGCGTCTAAATTAACGAGATTTGATTTTGATGCCATTTATTTAGTTCCTATCTTGATGAATGGCTCGAACATGTAACATCCGCAACACCGGACAATTTGGAGCGCTGCGGAAAATTGTTCCGCGTGCTTGCGCTTGTTATAAATCGCTCACTTTCTCGGCTTCGGCTTTACTCTTGCTTCGCTTAAAACCTGACTGCTAGAAAATGTTGAGGTATGGGCATCAGGCTCATCAAAAACAATAACGTGTTTAGAAGCAAGCCCATCATCTTCACCTTGGAGGTATGATCGGACCTCTTTCAAAAGAGAGCGAACATCCTTTGAGCCTTTTTGGTGAGCTAAAGAATTTGATAAGTCTTCAGCCAACTCTTTCGGAAGCCAAAGATAAGCTTGAAACGACAACCGATTTAATTGGTGGTAATCAAGCTTTCCGTTTTTCCTTATCCATTCGGCTAGTAA
>DATGND010000089.1:0-4729 GCA_035306925.1 Bacteriovoracaceae bacterium
TAATACCGTTACGGCGGTCTTTAATGATAAGACTTGTGGTAAGGAGTTAGTTGGATTTCTTGATTACGCTGAAGCCTTTGCTGATGTTGCTAACGGGATTGCTCCTTTCCTTGCTCTCTATGGTGGATCAGAGTCTATGCCATGGGCGATTGGAACAGCTTTAGCAGCTACAACGGTTAAGAGTCTTATTAATTTTTTCAAATCAAAAACGTTAGATATGAGAAACCCTGAACAGAGTGCTGCTTTTATTCAGAACTCTTGTTCATTTTATAATCTCAATCTTATTAAGAATTCCATTGATGACCTTCAGATGAATCGTTTATCAAAAATTGAGGAAGAGCTTGAAAGAAATATCAATGAACTTGCTCGACTTGATAATGCCCGTCCTGCTGAGCCTCAAGGAAACTTTCATAATAGATTAGAAGAAGCTCTTAGAGATCAGGAGAGAATTGGTTTTCTTACTCAAAGCTTTAAACAGGATCCATTGGAGTCATGTGTTTATATTCAGGCCTATGCTAATGGACAGGACGGTGGTCTCATCAACAGAGTTTGGGACAACTATGCTGAAGCAATTGCTAAGGATACTTTCAGACTAGAGCTTGAAACAAATTACTTTCACAATATGCTGAATAAAGAAGCTCAGAATCTGAACTTTGGTGCCTGTAAGGAGCTTGGTCAGAGATGGCTTAACAAAGTCAGCTCTATTTCTCGAGAGGGGATTACTTTCTTAGAAGCTAAGGTAAAGGAAGAGCCAGACTTTACAGAGTTTGAAAACTGGAAAAAACAACGTGCTAAAGTTGCTCAGGATATTGATGTTATCGAAGCTAAAATAGCTTATCTGGAATCTATGCTAGGTGAAGGATTTGATATTGAGTATTCTGAAATCATCAGATCTCATGATCAAATTCAAGATGCTCTTTTCATGAGTTACAAATATTTCTTAGTTCTTAATTTTAAAGGACTGACGGAAGCATGGTTAAAGGTTAAGCAGGAAGATGCCTTCATTGAATACCGCGCTTTCTATAACAAGAAAAAAGAAGTTGAGAGAAAAATTGAGCGAGTGCTTAAGACAATCGGTTCAAATGACCTAGATGCAAATAAAATCAAAAACTGGGCAGAGGGCTATAGAAAGAAAAACAATAAAGATCATAATGAAGTTCACAGTGGAACTGTGGTTGAAATCTGTAACCAATTAAGACAGAGCTGGACTTCGTGGAATAATGGCTTCGTTCACTCGCGTGCAGGTCGAAACTACTGTCTGACATTTGATAAGGTTATTAACCAAATGGATTACCCTTCTGTACAAAAACTATGTTTTGGAACTTCTTCTAAAGTTGGATATCAACATAACTCTCTAAAAAATCAGGTTAGAGATTTTGAAGCAGCTCGATCAGATGCAGATGAGGTTGTGGCCCTTATGAACAAGCTATCATGTTCAAGACCGGTTAAGGCCATCGATGAGTCAACCCTTTCTGTAAGTTCAAACTTATCTCTCTAAAAAGAGTTGAGTCCAGTAGTACACACCTTTTGAATTTTTAGCATAGCCGAGCCCCATATGGGTTGCTCGGCTATGTTCAATATTTTTTCGATGTCCACTTGAGTTGATCCAGGCATTAAAAACTTCTTCGCTGTTCTTTTGTCCCCAGGCCACATTTTCTAAACAAAGATTTCCGCCCCCTAAGGCTTCCCGGGCCAGGGAGCAGCGAGTGGAGAAACCATCGTGTCCAAAGCGAACTTTTGCAGAGGCCATATCTTGTGAATGCTTAAGAGCAATTTCGTTCATGGAGGTATCTAGTCGTAACTCCCGAAGGCCTTTTTTCTTACGATGGTTATTAACAAGAGAAAGAAAATCATCGGTCATCTCATCTCGCTCAATGGGGTCAATGGGATCAATGGGATTGGTCACTTGAGTTGGAGGTGGTGAGTTAAGTTCATCGCCATTTTCAGAATCAGCAGTTGAGTCAGTGGAAGAAGGGTTACAGCTTAGAAGCAAAAATAAAAAGAAAAAATGAGAAATAGATTTCATAATTTAAACTAACACTCTTTACGATTTACTTAGAGGTGGAAAATTACTCCTCTCTTGATTCAGCTTGCCCTGATAATTTCTATCAAGCAATTAAATGTTTTCAATGAGATAAAATGTAAGATAGATTTAAATTATGTCTATGAAATTACTTTTCTCACTTTTTATTCTTATGGTAACTACAACGGTTTATTCCAATCCGGTTGAATCCCTTCGTTCTCTTATTGGGTATGGAACTTATCAGGGAGTAACTGAGAGTGGAGAAAGATGTAGCCTGGAAATTGATCGCTTGAAAAATGGAGTACGCATTTTTCTTTTCAATCCCCGTGTGAATAGATTTGAGTTCGGTGAAGAAGATCATTATGAGTTACTGGAAAATGGTATTAAGATTTCGGCTCCGCCAGAATATGAAGACAATGCACGAATCACTAATCGTTTTGTTTTAAGTGGAAGAGTAGTCGGCATAGAAAGAGAATTTTGCACTTACAAGTGTTGGGTTTCCATGCGACCTTGTATTCTTGATTAAAGAACCGGCGAGAAGAGATTGAAGAAACGGGAAAGAAGTTGTTCCCATAACGGACGTCTATTTAGTTGGGCCAAAGTGACTTCCTCTGAATGAACCATGTCCTTAAGAAGCATTGATTCTGCTTGTTCAAGAAGCGACTTTTCATTACATACGGTAAAAATCTCAAAGTTGAGGAAGAAAGATCTTGAATCAATATTTAAAGATCCAATGCTAACCACTTCATCAGTCATAAGAACTTTTTGATGCATAAATCCTTTCTTGTATAAGTAGACCGGAATCTTATGCTTCAGAAGTTTTTCAATATAAACCTGAGTGGCATAAAAAAGCATCGGGTTGTCACTTGTTGATGGAAGTATAACTCTCACATCAACACCTCTCATTTTCGCCAGAACGATTGCGTGAAAAATACCCTCTGGTGGAATGAAGTAAGGGGTTGCTATCCAGAGTTTTTCTTTGGCATCATTGATGAGTTGTAGATGGATGAGGTGAGCGGCTTCTAAAGGATCATTAGGTCCGGTGTATTGAACCATCAACTGTGAATTTTCAGGTTGAAAACTCGCGTCCCAGTTAAGATCAATAATCTCATTGCTTGACCAGTACCAATCAGTAATAAAGGAAATCTGGGCCACTTGAACGGCCGGACCTTCTATAAGAATAGCAGTGTCCCTCCAAAACCCCATAATAGGATCTTTCCCTATATAGTCTTCACCAATATTGAGTCCACCGGTAATACATACCTTGCCATCAACAATGACGAGCTTTTTATGATTTCTAAAATTGATTTGAAAACGAGAATCCCAGTCTTTTGAAGAATAAAAAACTTTAACCTGAACACCGTTAGAGATTAGTCTATTGATAAATTTCTTATTAAGACGTGTTCCGATTTTATCACTTAAAAAATAAACTCTAACACCCTCCGAAGCTTTTTTGCTGAGGGCCTCTATAAAGGTTTCTCCAACTTTATCAGACTTGAATATATAAAACTGGAAGAGAATATATTCCTTAGCCTCATTAATGTGTTTTAGAATCTCTGCGTAGGTTTCATCCCCATTAATGAGGATCTCTGCATGGTTTCCGTTGGTAAAGCCGGGCTGTCCTGATAGTTCAGCAATGTGATCCAGACAGATCAGTTTTTCTTTTTGAGATAAGTCGTGATTGAGAAAATGATCAATCTCTCGGATTTCTGCCAGAGCGCTTTTATCTTTGATTTTTTTTAGCTCCACTTTTCCGATAAAGCGAGATTTTCCAAAGATAAGGAAAAAGGGGACAGTGAGCATGGGGAGAAGAAGGAGAGCAATGATCCAGGCAGTTGCTCCTTGAGGGGTACGGGATTTCCATAAAGCATCAATGGCCAGCAATATCCCTATTAGATATGAAAGAGAGATCGCAATCTCTATGACACCCATTGCTTACACAGATCCTTTGTAATGTTTGAGAGTATGAAAGAGAAAATTAGCAATCGTATTCATACTCAACCCCGATAGTTGATCATAAACAGGATTAAGTTCATAGACACCTAGAACAGGGGGATGATGCAGTTTAAGTTTAAGGTACTCATCCATGATAAGTTTTAATCGTTTGAGATCCAGGCCATCCGCATTGACGGCACTTACTCCTGGCATCAGATGAGCAGAGAGAGCATCAGCATCTAAAGAAAAAATAACCAGTGAGTCAGAGGTAACCTCCTCTCTGATCTTATCAAAGAAAGGCACTATTTTTTCCTCACTTAATTCATACTGCCATAAAACCGGCATTTCTTTTTTTAGAGGGGATAAGGTGGAAAAAGAATTGGAGTAGGGATGAAGCCCTAGTTGAAAAACCACTAAGTTTTCCACTTCCTCATCAAGTTGCCTAAAAGGCGTCCCAGAATGAAACTCTTTTTCGGTCCTGGTATCAGCATGAGCATCAATATTGATGACAATGACTTTTTTGAATTGATCTTTTAATGCCGAAACAAGGGGATAGATATGGTCGTGACCTCCACCTATATGGCACACAAACTGATGATTGAGAGGAGATGAGTTTTTGATTTTGTTCATCTCTTCTTTTTGTGCTTCATGAAAGTTTTCTTCTTCCAGCCTTTGTGAACTTACTTCTAATTCACTAAAACGCCAGTTCTTGAGATCCTGATCCTGAGTCATCTTTTTAAAATGAAAAAGAAATGAGCGGGGTGCATACTT
>DATGND010000090.1:0-2458 GCA_035306925.1 Bacteriovoracaceae bacterium
AAGAAAAATCAAACTCTCCCTGTGTGAAAGGTGAAGAATGTGGAGGTGGAGTAAAACCTTTAAAAGACCCATCTATCATAAACGACCCTTATTAATTCCAATAAGTTCATTTTATTACAAAAGTCTTTTTTAGGTTAATTCTTTTTTCCGAAGGCATTTAAGTCTAGTTCTACAGGTTTTCCGATCCAAAGAGCGTAATCTGTATGATCTTTATAATCATCTCCAGTTAGTTCATGAACAAGAATAGAGAGATTCCCATGATGATGAAGAAGCCAAAGGGTTACTTCGCCAAAGAGACGACGAGGGAAATTGATTTCAAACATAGGAACCGGATGAGGGCCCACTGGACAATCAATCATGAATCCCACAAAAACATCAGGACCCTTCCAGTGCGACAATGCCAGCTCTCGAAAACGAGAGGCTTCTTCCTCTGTAGTCTGATCGTAATAAATGTGAGCATCGAACTCACGGGGAAAGTCAGGAGGTAAGTTTCTTGAATTGAGTTTTAATCGAAAGTCACTCATGCCCCTAGAGTAGCCAGCAAAATGATCCTTGTCATCCCTTAATTCTGACTAAATCTCTTGGTGATTTTACCGATAAGAGATCAATGAAATCACTACTTCTTGTCCTTGTTCTTATCAGTTCCTGCACCAGCTACCGCAGGCCAGCTCATGATAGTTCATTAAACGAGCTCTCATTCAGAAAACAGCATCTAGATAAAGACTATCTTCGAAGAAGTTATCCTCATCTTTCAGAGGAAGTATTTGAAGTTAAATTTAATAACTCTCTTGAAAGACCCTTACTCTTTTTTCGTTCTTACGTGAACACTTACTACCAGGATACTTTAATTAGAGGTTCTCTAAGGACGCCCGTCTTTTGTCTGGGAGATGCTCATCCTGAAAACTTTGGGTTTATTTCGTTTCAAACCACCCCCTATTATGTTTTCAATGATATTGATGATTCAGGGATTTGCCCTATTGGGCTGGACATACTCCGTTATTTTTCAGCATTACGACTCACCATTGAGGACGAAAAGCTCATCGAAAATCTGGCCGAAGCATTTGTTGATACTATCAATGGAAAGAAATTGGATCTCTTTAGCTTTAAACGACCTGACTTGATAAAAGAAAATCTTAACAACCTTAAAAAATACACAAGAAACGGTCAGTTTATTGAAAGAAAAAATCTAGTACTCTTAACTCAGAAAGAAAAAAAGAGACTCTTATCTCAAATCAATCATCAACTAGGAGATTTGAAAGTATTAGATATGGCCAGTTACCACAAAAATGACGGTGGGAGTGCTGGTCTTTCCCGATACTGGCTTGTTGTGGAAACTCCAGAAAAGCACAGGGAATTAATTGAGTTCAAAGAAACGACTCGGCCCGCTGTTATTTGGTCAGGTCATAAACAAAATTTTGATCGAAGTAAAACTCCTCAGTACATCTGGGGAACATATCCGGATTATTATGGATACATCAAACTGGATAATACCCTGTATATGACAAGAACCAGGGCCGATGATTACATTGATTTAAATAAACTTAACAATCAAGAGCAATTCAAGCTCTTAAAGTATCAAGTACAGCTTTTGGCCCTTTTCCATAGAGACAATTTAAATAAGCTGGGGGGCATAAACAAAGAATGGCTGATTTTGAATTCAAAACTTATAGCTCAACGCTACCAAGAAACGTTCGCCCATTACAAAAGGTAGTCTGAGGCCATTTCCAACTCGTAAGAAGGCAATGTATAATCCTCTCACTTATGAATGGGGCATTTTCATTTTTTAAATTTCTCAAAGAAGTTATCAGTAAAAGACGTTGGAGTTATATCGGCGGAATCATCTCTGTTATCTTTTTAGATGCTGTTGATATGCTTCCAGCTCTCATCATTAAAGAAATTACAGATAATATTCAAAATGATCCGGTTCAATTCAACGTGGTCCCCTATTCTGTGGCATTGGTGGGTTGTTATCTTCTTATCTCTCTTCTTAGACTCTCATGGCGCTTTCTTATCATGATTCCTTCGCGCTATATTGAGCAAGACCTCAGACAAGAAGCCTATAATAAACTTTTAAACTCTAATTTCATTCAAACATCTCACTTAAAAACAGGTGATGTTGTAAGTATTCTGTCACAAGATTTAAGTAACATTCGTATGTTCATGGGTCCTGGAATTCTCATTTTCTTCGATTCTCTGGCCTATATTATTTTTATTCCAGCAACGCTGTTTTACATTCTAGGAACAGGGGCTCTATGGGTTCTTCTTCCTTTCACTCTCCTTATCCTGGTAGTCGCCATTATCCATAAACCTTTTGAGAAAGGTTTTACTGCCATATCAGATCAGTTAGGAGGTCTCTCTCAATATGTTTATGAAGAGACTCAAGGAGTAAGGTTTTTCAGAGCGGAAGGCCTTATTCAGATGAGAAGAAAAAAATATGAGATTCTTCTGAAGTCTCTAT
>DATGND010000091.1:0-2829 GCA_035306925.1 Bacteriovoracaceae bacterium
GAATCAGCTACACCAGCGATATCAAAGTGGGCCCACTTAACATCATTCTTAATAAAGCACTCAAGGAAAGCAGCTGCGCTAGTAGTACCAGCTCTCATTGGAGTACCAATGTTTTTGATGTCAGCGATCTTAGACTTAATATCCTGTCTCCACTCTTCGATGATAGGAAGTTGCCAGATGTACTCACCATTGGCATCAGCGTGATTTTTAAGTTCTTGGTAGAACTCATCATCGTTACCCATAACTCCTGCTACTTGATTTCCAAGAGCTATCAGACAAGCACCTGTAAGAGTTGCTGCGTCGATAAGGTAGTTAGGTTTAAGATCACAAGCGTAATCAAGAGTATCAGCTAGAACCAGACGACCTTCAGCATCTGTGTTAAGGATTTCAACAGTCGTTCCATTACGGGCAGTAACCACTGAGTCAGGCATAGTTGCTAATTCATTAACTGCGTTATCCGTCATAGCAAGTAGGCATGTGATTTTGATAGGAGCTTTTTCAAGCACTGCTGCACGGAAAGCACCGTAAACAGTTGCTGAACCGGCCATATCGTATTTCATACCCATCATTGAATTACCCGGTTTAAGAGAGTAACCACCAGTATCGAAAGTCAGACCTTTACCTACAAGACAAACGTGCTTAGTTTTAGATGTAGCTTTAGGGGGTTCATAAGTAAGGTGAACCAGGCGAGCTTCATGAGCAGAACCATTATTCACTGCTAGGAAAAGGTTCATGTTTTCTTTTTTCAGTTGAGCTTTGTTAAGAATCTTAACTTTAACACCTTTAAGATTTTTCTTCACATCAGCTTCGATACGCTTAGCATATTCAACAGAGTTAAGAACGTTTGGTACTTCGTTAACAAGATCACGAGCGACATTGATTGAGTTGGTGATGTTTTTTACTGAAGCAATTTCTTTTTCAATTTTAGAAGCATTTTTCTTGTTTACTGCTAAGAAAACAGTGCAATTTGTTTTTTCTTGTTTCTTAGACTTGTAATGATCATATGTGTAATCAGTCATGCCGATTGATTCAGCAATAAGAGCTGCTGTTTGAATTTCATCTTCAATAGTGTTGAAGCCTTCTACATCAATACCAATTGATGAGAACTTTCCAGCGTGGCCCTTGATAACTTTAGCAATAGATTTACGGATAGATTCGTCATCAAACTTTTCCTTGTTACCTAGACCAACAACCAGGATTGTTTCGCCTAGAGGACCTGTGAAAGTTAGAGTCTCATCCTTAGCAGCTTTGAAAGTAGCAGCTGCTCTTAGTCCCATGAACTCCTCAACAAGAGTTTTATTTTGCCAGTGAGCAATGGAAACTGGAGCCTCAGTTGTTTTGTCGGATTTTTTCTTGCCCTTAGAAGCTGGGACTTCAACTTGATAAGCTGTTAAGATTTTAAGATCGCAATTAAGAAATTGATCACCCTTGGTATCTAATTTAATGTTCATGGGTACTCCTTTTAAAATTTAGCCTATAATGCCATTTCTTGTATGAAACGTGAACTTCAGGTAATTTGTTAGTATGAAACTTTTATTACAAAGATATCTCGCTGCCCAGTTTATAATGCCGCTTTTAGTGAGTTCAGCCTTTTTCATCTGCTTTCTTCTCACTTTCGAGCTGTTCAGACTGATGGAGGTTTTAGTCACCCGAGATATCTCATTTATGTTCGTACTCGGGCTTATCGGAAATATTGCCCTAACATTTATCCCTCTTTCATTACCAATCGCAGTATTTTTTTCTATCATTTATTGCCTGAACCGAATCTCCCTGGATTCTGAGTATATTGCAATGAGAGCAGGGGGAATGACAAAAGGCTCAGTTTTAATACCATTTCTCTTTATTGCCGCTATCTTAACGATCAGCGTATTTCAGTTGAATCAAAATATTATTCCGGCTTCTAATAAGTCTTTCCGACAGAAAGTAAGTTATCTGGCCTCTAGTGGGCTTTTGGCAGGGATTAAAGAAGGTCAATTTTTTACTTCGGTTCCTAATGTCACTATGTTTGCCACCCATTCGACGAAGTATGGGAGGAATCTGCGGGAAGTCTTCTTACACCTGGATGAACCTCAGGGAGGGAAAGAAAGAGTTGTCTTTGCAGAACGTGGAGAACTTAAGTTTGAAAGGAATCCTGAAACTTTAACTGAAAAATTAACTCTGAACCTCTTTAATGGAAATATTGTTGTTAAAGATAATGTGGAAGAGGTGGAGAAAATTCATTTTGAAGAGTATGTATTTCCTATCTCTCAATCCCAGTTCAAAGATAGTTTCGAAATCAAAGAGACAATGCTTTCTTCTAAAGAGTTGAAAGAAGTGCTCAAAATGACTCCTAAGCAAGCTCGCGAGGCTTATGACTTTAATGCCAGAGAGTTCTTTAATGCGAAGTACGAATATTGGAATAGAATCAATGGTGCTCTGGTATGTCTGGTTTTTAGTTTTGTCGGCTTTTCTTTAGGGATTACCGGAACGAGAGGAAAGAAGAATAACTCAGGTCTTATCGCTTTAGTTTGTCTGATTCTTTATTATAGTCTTTTCTTTTCTTTAGTGAGTCTTGCCCGAGGAGAGAAAATACCTATTCCTTTAGCCGTTTTTAGTCCTACGGTATTAATGGTTGGATTGGGACTCTACTTTTATAAGAAGCTTGATTGGCAATCTTAACGATTGCCAATGTTCTTTTCTTCTTCATTCATTTTTTCAATGTACTCTTCAGAAGTGTAAAGCTCACCACTCGCGGAGCGAGGAAAGAGTGGTCTTTTATACTTGGAAGCCGCTGATTCTGGGAAGACAATAGTTTTTACACCTGTTTTAGAAGTGGCATCAATAAAGACA
>DATGND010000092.1:0-7383 GCA_035306925.1 Bacteriovoracaceae bacterium
TCTTAAAGAGCATTCAAAGAAAGTGAAGATTATGGTTCTGGTTGATAAGATCAGGGAAGAAGTAAAAAATTTACTTGATATGAGTAGGTTCACTTTACTTGAAGAGAGTGGACTACCTAGTAATTTATTTGAACAGACGAAACTTCTTTTTAAAAACACTCACTATGCGAATACTGTCGATTTCTGTCGAATCGATATGAACTTTCTCGCTATCCTCGATGGGATTAATAAGAACCTGTATATTAAGATTGGAGAAAAGTTCATTAAAGTTTTCAATGAAGATGATAATACTGAGGTTCTTGATATAAAAAAATATAAGGATAGAGGAATTGAATATCTCTACCTTCATCGTGATACGGCCAATTGGGTAATTTCCCAAATTCAAAATCAAATTGAAGTTTTTCTAAAATCTAATAATTTCCGTTTTATTCTAAGAGGTGCCTCAGATTCTCCTCAAAAACGATTTGAGCAAAAAATTCTTCGAATAAATGATGAAGTTCATATTGATAAAGAGTTTAGAGATGCCATCGATAAAACAGTGGATCGGATACGTTCGATTGTAGAAAAAGAACCGGCCATTGAAGCCTTTTTAAAAGTTTTAAAATCAAGACAAGATGATCAGGCCTTTTTTACTTTAAAGGCCAACATGACTTCAACCATTTCTTGTCTTCTCGCTAAAAAGCTGGATTGGATATCTAGAACAACTATGGATAAACTCATTTATGCATCAGTGGTTTGCGATATTACGCTGGCGGCCCGTCCAGATCTTTTAAGATTGTCGAACTTAGTTGATTTTGAAAAAGTTAAAGATCAACTTTCTCCTGATGATAAAAAAATATTTTTATCTCACCCAAGGGATTGTGGAAATTTAGTAAAAAGATATTTCCCTTCAGCACCTCCTGATACAGATGTACTGATTATGCAGCATCATGAGATGCCTGATGGCAGTGGTTTCCCTTCTTCTCTTAAGGCTGAAAGAATCTCTCCATTAAGCGCCTTGTTTATCATCTCTAATGACTTTTCCTATTATGTCTTAACTGATGATGAACCATCCATTGACGATTTTATTCTGAAGGCCCAGAGCCGTTATGATTTTATGAATTTCAGAAGAATCATTAAGGCCCTGGAAAGAATTAAAAAACCTATCAGTACTGGTCTTGGTAGGTAATAGGATCTTCGATATTCGCTTCCCTGAAACCTCTGAGTCTCAAGATACAAGAATCGCAAACTCCACAGGCCTTATCACTGGACTTATAGCAGGACCAGCTTAAGTTGAAAGGAACATTAAGGGATTGCCCTAGTTCAACGATCCTGGATTTTCTTAAAGAAATTACCGGTGTGATGATTTTGATATTTCCTGCTTTGGTTCCTTCTTCAATGACTTTGTTGAAGGCTTCATAGTAGCTGGGGCGACAATCCGGGTAACCAGGAGAGTCCTCATAGTTAGCACCAATGTAGAGTTTGTCAGCTCCAACGACTTCGGCCCAAGACACAGCTAATGATAAAATAATGGAGTTTCTGAAAGGGACGTAGGAGTTAGGTATTTCCTTACTTTCAAGATTAGTAGAAGTGATCTCCATGGAGTCATCTGTAAGAGAACTTCCACCAATTTGTTTAAGAAAAGTCATATCGATGACTTTTCTTTTATTGAGAGGAATGTTGTAGAAGTCTGCGATTTTATCAAAACACTCACGCTCCTTGCGGGAAGTTTTTTGTCCATAGTTCATATGAAGAAAATAGACATCACTATTTTCCTGGAGAGCAAGGCCCGCACAAACTAAGGAGTCCATTCCTCCACTAAGTAAAACGATAGCGCTCATTAAATTTTCTCGCAAAGAGCTCTGATTTCGCTTTCAATAATTTGAACTCGTTTTAGAGCATTTTCTTTTTTCGTTTTTAAGTCGCCTTCAGTCTCTCTTACCATAGTGTAGAACTTAATCTTTGGTTCAGTTCCTGAAGGTCTCAAGAATAGCTTGTTTCCACTTTTAAAAGTGAAGCTGAGAACATTTGATTTAGTCATCTCAATTTTAGATATTTCTTTGGTAAGAAGATTTGTTCTTTGCTGTGTCAGATAATCTTCTGTTTCAACAATTTCTTCTCTGGCAAACACTGGCTCAGGATACTTTCTAAAGAACTCCATGATACGAGAAATTTTCTGTGTACCACTGATCCCTTCATAAGTAAGGGATACTAAAGACTCATAGAAAAAACCAAATTCCTCATAGATTTCATCAAGAGCTTCAACCAGATTCATTCCTTGGTTTTTAAAATAAAGGGCAACTTCACTCATAAGAGCAAGTGAACTCACACCATCTTTATCACGTCCTTCTGCATGAGGCATGTAACCAAAAGATTCTTCAGAGGCGAAAACAAAACTGTAATCAGAGTTTTGAAGTTCCAATTCTCTAATGAGCCCCGCCATCCATTTAAAACCAGTCAGAGTATCGAGAACAGTTCCCCCAAAGTGCTCAGCAATAGCGTTTTGAATTGGACTGGTCACGATGGACTTAATGATAAGAGGTTTGTTCGGCATCGTTTTATTTTCTGATTTATACTTCATTACATAATAAATCATTAATGCCGCAATTTGGTTTCCGTTGATATAGGCAGGTGTACCCTTGTTGTTGACAACAACTCCTAAGCGGTCCCCATCTGGATCTGTTCCATAAGCGATATCCGCATTGTGTTTCAGCATATAATCGACGGCCATTTGAAGAGCTTCTGCATCTTCAGGGTTTGGTGATTTTACAGTCGGAAAGTTTCCATCGGCCTGAGCTTGCTCAGGAATAGAGTAGAAGTTTGTAAAGCCCAAACGACGAGTGACAGCTTGGCAAAAAACTTCACCGGTTCCATGAAGGTTAGTGTAGACGATGGAAAGCTTATGCCCATCTTCTAAGCACATGGCCTTATTCTGGATAACCTTATCTTCAACAACCTTGTAATAAGCTTCTACAACCTCGTTATTTACCCATTCAATCATGGAAGTTTTTAAACCTTCCTCAAAGCTCATGGACTTAATTTCATTCCAGTCAGTCAAGCCGTTGTAGGCTTCGATGATTTGTTTATCCACAGGTGGTACAACTTGTGCACCATCATTCCAGAAAGCCTTGAAGCCATTATAAATAGGAGGGTTGTGACTAGCTGTAATCATCACTCCACCAAGAGCTTTATAAGTACGAACAGCAAATGAAAGAATAGGAGTAGGAGTGATAGCATTAAAAATATAGGCCTTAATCCCGTTAGCCGCGAAAACACCGGCCACTTCTTTAGCGAAGCTAAAAGAGTTGTTACGAGAGTCGTAGGAAACAACAGCGCAGCCTGAAGCTCCAGATTTAGTCATCATGTTCGCCAGCGCTTGAGTTGCTCTACGAACATTATATTTATTCATTCGATTTGATCCCATTCCCATCGGAGCACGCAGACCACCTGTACCGAATTCAAGATCGCGATAGAACCTCTCGTTTAATTCAACTTCATTTTTTTGAATATCGCTAAGTAAGCTTTTAATTTCGTTTCTATCTTGTTCTTCAAAGTAACTATTTTCTGCCCAAGAGGTGGCATTTGAAAGAATAGCTTGGTCCATAAAGATTTTTCCTTGAGTGAGGGATGGATTTTCGACAGTTAAAGTTCCATTTTTTTAGTAGAATTGTCAAAAATAACGCATTGCCATTGTGGCAGGTTTTGATACAAAAACGAAAGTTTTTGTTTTATAGTGCATGAACTATGGCCAATCCAAACAATAAACACCCGAATAACGTACCTGGTCCGTTCTATACTACTGATCCTGATGATGATGGAGGAGAAGGATGCATTGCTTGTAATGTTTGCTGTAATGGCGCTCCTGAGTTTTTTGCTGAAGATGATTACGGTAGTGCCTATGTCAAAAAGCAACCATCAACTCCCGAAGAGATTGAGCTTTGCCAAGAACAGATTGATTCATGCCCAGTGAATTCAATTGGCAATAATGGCTGATTTAGATTTCATTTCCCCAAAAAGCAAGTTTCCCTTAGAATAAGGATGTTATTACTATTTAAAGGGGAAATAAATGAATCCTAGTTTTTTGGAGATTGCTGCAACAGTCATTTTTGGGCTTGCAATCTGCCATACATTCTTAGTTAGTAAGTTTGCACATATCGCTCACAAGTATCCTGAAGGATCCATAGGCGAGAACTTTTGGCATTTTATGGCCGAAGTTGAGGCTGTCTTTGGTATGTGGGCAGCAGTTTTCTTAGGTATTATGTTTATCTCTGAAGGGCATATGGCCCCAGTGAAATACCTTGAGTCTATGAATTTTACGGAGCCAGCATTTGTTTTCGTGATTATGGCAATTGCCGGTACCAGACCAGTTATTAAATTTGCAGAAAAAATTATTGTTTCAATCTCTAAGCTCATTCCTCTTCCAAGAAAAATGAGTTTCTTTTTTACGGCCTGTACAGTGGGGCCACTTCTAGGTTCATTTATTACTGAACCAGCTGCTATGACTGTTACAGCGATCATTCTTCTGAAAAACTTCTTTTCTCGTGATATGTCCACTAAGTTTAAGTACGCCACTATCGGTCTACTATTTGTGAATATCTCTATTGGTGGAACACTCACTCACTTTGCAGCTCCCCCTGTATTAATGGTAGCTGGAACATGGAATTGGGGTATTTCAGAAATGTTCAGCATGTTTGGTTATAAATCTATAATTGCTTGTATAATTTCTGCCCTTATTATTACTTTTTATTTTAAAAATGAGTTAGCTGGGGACTTTGAGTTGCGTCCTGATAATACTGAAAAGATGGCGCCAGCTTGGTGGATTACTCTTATTCACCTTATTTTCTTAGGAATTGTCGTAATTTCTGCTCACCATATGGTTGTCTTCATGGGGCTTTTCCTTTTCTTTTTAGGATTTACTAAAATTACAGAAGAGTTCCAAGATGCTGTTAAGGTAAAAGAAGCCTTGATGGTCGGATTCTTCCTCGGAGGATTAATCATTCTGGGGACTCCACAAAAATGGTGGCTACAGCCGCTTATCACATCTCTTGGTGACTATGTCCTTTTCTTCGGTACAACAGGGCTAACAGCTATTACTGATAACGCTGCTCTAACTTACCTTGGTTCTCTTGTAGAATTAACTGATAGTGCCAAGTATATGTTAGTTGCTGGAGCTGTGACTGGTGGTGGTTTAACAGTTATTGCGAATGCTCCAAACCCTGCTGGTTATGGAATTTTAAAAGATTCATTTGGTGGAGATGGCTTTAACCCTCTTGGCCTTTTAAAAGGAGCATTGTTCCCAACTTTTATTGCCATTCTATGCTTCTTAATTTTACCTTCACTTTAATAACAAAAAACCCCTCTTAAAGAGGGGTTTTTTTATTTCTTATAATTCCACATTTCTAATTGGGTAGAGCCAGCCGGCCGGAGCAGGATGTTTTCCTGATTGAATGTCCACTAATGTTTTTCTGAGTTTCATAGCAATTCCACCATCTGGAATAAGTGGAAGCTCATAAATCTTTCCTTTATCTAGGAAGGATTTTACTGGAGCAATCACAGCTGCAGTACCGCACATGAAAGCTTCGGTACAAGTTCCGTTAGTTACTGCTTCCAGAACTTCATCAACTGCAAGTTTTCTTTCGAAAACTTCATATCCTTCAATACGAGCGAGATCGATAATTGATTTTCTTGTAATTCCATCTAGGATAGTGTCTGTCAGAGTAGGAGTATGAAGAGCGCCGTTTATAATGGCAAAGAAGTTCATTCCTGACATCTCTTCAATGTACTTGTGTTCAAGAGCATCAAGCCACATTGTTTGATCACAACCAATATCTAATGTCTTCTTATATGAGTTTAAAGAAGCGGCGTAGTTACCACCTGTTTTGGCATATCCCATTCCGCCTGGGGCGCAACGGATATCTTTCCTTTCCACATAAACTTTAACTGAGTCCCCAGAGAAGTAACCACCAGAAGGAGAGGCAACGATGATGAACATAAATTCAGTAGCGGGCTTAATTCCTAGTCCTGCCTCAGTAGCAATCATAAAAGGACGTAGGTAAAGAGACTCACCATGTTTACCGGGTACAAGAGGTTTAGAGTAAGCACAGATAGCTTCGCAAGCGTCGAGATAAAGCTGCTCAGGAACTTCTGGCATGGCCATACGACGAGCAGACATATTAAAACGACGGGCGTTCATCTCTGGACGGAACATAACAATATCACCGTCAGGCTTTTTAAAGGTTTTCATTCCTTCAAAAATCTCCTGAGCGTAATGAAGTACTTTAGCACAGGGATCAAGTGAAATAGGAGCATATGGCTCAAGCTGGAAGGTTCCCCATTGGCCCTTAGAATATTTAGCAGTAATCATGATAGGGGAAAAGTATTTTCCAAAGCCAAGGTTAGTGTTTTCCTCAAGTTTAAAGTTTGCGACTAACTTAGGCACATCTGGGTGCACTTGAATATTATTCATAGAATCCTCACCTTTTATCAATATCTTCCGATACTAGCATAAAGCTATATGGAATCGGAATGAGAAATGAAAAACTTACGTAACCCAAGCCTAGCGATTTTTATCTCACTAGGTCTGATGATAGTGCTCATTATCCTTTTTTCACTAACTAGTAAGGAAACGAGCCCAGGTCTTCACCGTTTTGTTATTTTATTAGGTGGTGATATCAAGAATGGCGGATATATTCAAATATTAACTTATGTGGCTTTTTTCTGGTCGTGGTTTGAAGCGCAGGAAAAATTATCGTCAGTTAGTAGAGAAAGAAAAGCTTTTAAACTCAATATTATTCCAACCGGTGAAAAAATTGTATTTCTACCTTCAGATGTTAATGACTTAAAATTTAAAATCATTGAATTCGAGAAGAAAGGGAAATATATACTTAGTGATGTCTTAAAAAAAGCTTGTACTAAATATCGCTCTTCTTCTTCTCTCTCAGAACTAATTGATATTGTAAGTATTCAAATCGAAGTCTCTCAAGAAAAGTGGGAGGGAGCACAGTCTGTTCTTCGATACTTAACATGGGTAATACCCTCAATAGGATTTGTAGGAACCGTTATTGGTATTTCACAGTCTCTGATCGTAGCAAACTCCGGGGATATGGATTTAATTACTTCCATGTTGGGAGTGGCTTTTGATACGACTCTAATAGCGTTAATTCTTTCTATTATCATTATGTGGTTCGTTCATAAATTACAGGAAGAAACGGACCGTTTCCACTCTGATCTCAAAGAGTTTGTTATTGATAACCTCATTAATAAAATTGAGGGGACATGAAAAAAAGAAGAGAGATCAATGCATTCTCTATTTCTTTTTTAGACCTCTTGAGCGGGGCCCTAGGGGCTGTAATTATTTTATACGTTGCTATTCCTAAAAATCCTCCTGCTGATCCTGATAAGGTA